>JAYVBR010000318.1:0-2982 GCA_043750395.1 Bacteroidota bacterium
TGGTCAGTGATTTACTGAAAGTTTAGGCTAACCAAATCCCCAACTTCTGCAAGCCACGAGACGTTGGTAGTAATTCCCAAAAAAAACATAAAAAATGAAAAAAATATTTTACATCTCGTTAATTTTTCTTTGCATTTCTTGCAAAAAACAAAAAAATGAATCTTCAAACAAAAAATCTTCAAATGTAGAAACTATAAATATAGACGAACGAAGATTTCCAAAAGTTGAAAAAATAACAAATAAAGGCGAAACAGATTTTGTAGCAACATTAGAAAATAATTTCTCTGAAAATAAAAATATTATTTATTCACCGACATTTCTTTTTTGCTGGAACGAAATAAAAGATAAACTGACAAACGTAAAGTTAATCGAAGAAAAAGGAATTAATGATTTTATGATTTTAAATAATTCAAATTCATTTCTCAACTCAATGCAGAAAAATGAATATAAAACAGAATTTAGCATAGATGGTGAAAATATAATTGCTAAATCATTTTTCAATATGCAACTAACATTTGAACCAAACTTACAAAAATTAGATTTTCCAATCTATTTTAAAAACCAAAGAGTTTATGCAGTAGGAATGAGCGAATTTGATGAGCAACTTATTAAGTTAATTGAAATTATTTATTATAAAGATGATGAGAATTTTATTTTCAAAATAAAACCAAAAGAAAAAAACAATGAGATGATTTTCGTCAAAGGCCTAGGAACTGAAAAAATGATTTCATTCCAAAATGTAATTTCAAAATATGAAGAATTTAAAAATATTGGAAATACTGAACGAAATAAGAATAAACTTAAATGGAAATATAACTTCAAAGAAGGTGAAACCTTTGAAATACCAAATATTAGATTTAATTTTTCTAAAGATTATACTTCAATTATTGGGAAATCATTTACGAGTAAAGAATCAGATTTTACAATTTTAGTTGCAAATCAAAAAACTGCATTTATTCTAGACGAAAAAGGAGCGAAAATTGAAAGTGAAGCAGAAATTGAAGCAGTTGCTGTTGAAGCCGAAGAAGAAGAAGAAATTAAAGAGGCATTCAAATATCTAATATTAAATAAAACTTTCTATTTAATTGCAAAACATAATGATCAAAAAAATCCATATTTCGTTGGAAAATTTGAAAACACAAAATTAATGACCAAATTTGACTAACAAAAAGAACTACTGCCAACAGCGGTTTGCAAAAATTGGGGTTTTAGTCTTGAATTTACACATTGTTTTGTACTTTTGTGGTCAGTGATTTACTGAAAGTTTAGGCTAACCAAATCCCCAACTGACGCCAAGCCACGAGACGTTAGCAGAAATTTTAGAAAAACACAATTTGACAAAAAAAATATAAATGAAATATTTTTTGCTTTTAATTATTTTAACACTATTTTCTTGCACAAGAGATACGTGGAAAATCACCAATATAAATAAATTTATTGGTAACCAAAAGATTGATTCTACCTTATACAATTCATTTGATAATTTGGCTATTCACAAAAAAATTATAAAAATATCTACATCTGATAGCCTTAATAACAATATTGGAAATTCTTTTAGACTTCCATTCGTTTCCTTTGAGAAAAAAGAAATATTCATTGCAAAAAAATGTTTTACCAACTATCGAAAACAAGTTTTTATACGACTAAATAAAAATGGTGAAATACAAGACTCTATTATTGTTAATAAGAATGTAAAAATTACCAACGATTATATTGTTGATGATGATTTTTATTATACTTGGTTTTCAGATAATAGTACCGAAAAGAAAAGATTTAATAATATAAACTTTCGTTCGGACGCTGATTCATTAAAAGTAAACGCGATTATAACAGATTTAAAAAAGAATAAAGTTCCATTTTCATATAGTTCTAATTTTTATGATGAATCTAGTAATGGAAACTATATTATAACTTTTAATAACAACCAACTAGTTAAATATGTTTATACGGCAAATATTTCCGAAAAATATTATGATATAATAACGGAATATTCTCTTACAGAAAATAGAAAAATCAAGGAGTTGAGCACTATAAACAATGATAATTTATTCAAAATAGATAATTATTTTGCAAAAACTTATAATGAACTAATTGAGGGGAATAGTTTAAAAGGATTTAATCCAACAGGTGGAGCAAATACTTGTGATTATTGTGTAGGAACTTGTTTTTTTACTTTGTCAAACAGTACAAATTTAAAACTAAAAATTGATAATCAAAATTTTTGCGGTCATTATAGTAATATAGTTGTAAATGCTAAAAATCTTGAAGTTTACACAGAAGATTTTCTTAATTGCTATCTTATAAATGTTAATTTTGAAGAATGGAAAAATCCTATGTTTTATATCATACCTAAATAAAAAAACTACTGCCAACAGCGGTTTAGCCGTATTACATCTGTGAACCCTTATATTTATTGACTTTATTATTACAATATTTCAAAGTAGTACGACATAAGTACAACAAATTAGTAAATCCTTATTTTACGGTACATACCAAGCTTTTTTATTTGAGCTTTGCGGTTTATCGCTTGATACTCCGCCAAGTTCCCACAATAATAATTATGAGTTGCTTTGGCGTGTCCGTTTTCTAAAATCAATTCATTTAAGCATTTTCCATTTGGCAAAATAATATATCCTAATTGCCTATTCCAATAATCATAAAAATTACCTTCTTCTGTTATAATTGTCACAACCGTTTGTGGTGGTGCAACTTTCAAAACATACTTCAAAGCTTTAAAACCAAGTTCAAGCAATAATTCTGCTGGCAAATGGCTTTTCTCTTCATCTTCTTTCATCTTTCGATTTATCTTGGTTTCTGGTGCATCTATGCCGTACAATCGAATTTCTTTTCTCTCATTTTTAAACAAATTTTTTACGATAATGCTGTCGCCGTCAAGGACTTCATCGATTTGCCAATAGGATTCCACTAAATAGGGTGCTTTTGCTTTGTATTGCATTGTATTTCAATGTTTTAAGTTATTGT
>JAYVBR010000319.1:0-2979 GCA_043750395.1 Bacteroidota bacterium
ATCGAATTATTGTTTCTTAGAAATTCGGATATTCCACAATATTTAATCGATGGTGTTGTTGATGCAGCAATTGTTGGCGATAATTTATTGACCGAAAAAGGGAAAAATATTCAAGTGGTCGAAAAATTAGGTTTTTCTAAATGCAAAGTTTCGGTTGCCGTTCCAAAAACTTTCGAGTTCAATTCTATTAAAGATTTAGATGGTTTGCGAATCGCAACTTCATATCCAAATACAACTTTAGATTATTTTAAAGCCAATAATATCGAAGTCGATTTACACCAAATATCTGGTTCAGTGGAAATTGCGCCTAATATTGGTCTAGCCGATGCCATTGTCGATATTGTTTCTAGCGGAAGTACACTTTTTAAAAACAACTTGAAAGAAGTAGCGATAATTATGAAAAGCGAAGCAGTTTTGGCCGTTTCTCCAAAAATTTCTATTGAAAATCAAGCTATTTTAAATAAATTGCAATTCAGAATTCAATCTGTTTTGCGAGCCAGAAAATCCAAATATATTTTGATGAATGTTCCAAACAATAAAATTGATGCTATTACACAAATCTTGCCCGTTTTAAAAAGTCCAACGGTTGTTCCGTTGAGCGAAAATGGCTGGAGCAGCGTGCAATCTGTCATCGACGAAGACCAATTTTGGGAAGTAATCGACCAATTGAAAGAAGCAGGAGCAGAAGGAATTTTGGTTTGCGCAATCGAGAAAATGGTAGTGTAAACCAGAAAAAAGATGTAAGAAATTAGAACAGAAAAACTAGATTTGAAAATTCTATGTTTAAAAACGATAAATTATGAATAAAATATACAATCCAAAACCAGATACTTGGTCTGAAATTTTGAAACGACCTACTCAATCTTTCGAAGATATTGAACAAACTGTAAAAGGAATTTTTAATGAAATTCAAGCGAATGGCGACGAAGCAGTTAAAAAATATACTGCTTTATTTGACGGAATTATTTTAGATAATATCGAAGTTTCAAAACAAGAAATTCAAGAAGCAATTGCTTTGGTTGATAATGATTTAAAACAAGCCATTCAATTAGCTAAATCGAATATTGAGAAATTTCACAAAGCACAAATCACTGCCAAAGTTGAGATTGAAACAACCGAAGGAGTACTATGTTGGCAAGAAAAACGACCTATTCAAAAAGTTGGGTTGTATATTCCAGGTGGAACGGCTCCATTATTTTCAACAGTTTTAATGCTTGCAATTCCTGCAAAGATTGCTAATTGCAAAGACATAATTTTGTGCTCGCCACCTGATAAATTTGGAAAAATTAATCCTGCTATTTTGTACGCTGCCAATTTGTGTGGTGTTATAAAAATATTGAAAGTTGGTGGTATTCAAGCCATTGCTGGAATGACATTTGGAACAAAATCAATTCCTCAAGTTTATAAAATTTTTGGACCAGGAAACCAATATGTTACCGTTGCCAAACAATTCGCAACACAATTTGGAGTTGCAATCGATATGCCTGCTGGACCAAGTGAATTGCTAATTGTTGCCGATGATGCTGCTATTCCTAGTTTTGTCGCTTCTGATTTGTTAAGTCAAGCAGAACACGGAATTGATAGCCAAGTAATTTTGGTTTCAACTTCAAAAAAATTAATCGAAGAAGTTGAAATAGAAATCATCAAGCAAATTCAGGTTTTACCACGAAAAGAAATTGCCGAAAAAGCCATCGAAAGTTCGAAATTAATTTATGTAGAAAATGACGAAATTGCTTTGGATTTAATCAACGAATATAGTCCGGAACATTTTATTATTTGTACTCAAAATGATGATTTTTATGTTAATAATATCGTAAACGCTGGTTCTATTTTTATTGGGAATTTCACGCCCGAAAGTGCTGGCGATTATGCCTCAGGTACCAATCATACTTTGCCAACAAACGGTTATGCAAAGAATTATTCTGGCGTAAATTTGGATAGTTTCTTAAAATCGATGACTTTCCAGAAAATTTCTCAAAAAGGAATTCAAAATATTGGTAAGGCTATCGAAATTATGGCTGAAGCCGAAGGTTTGCAAGCACATAAAAATGCAGTGAGTTTAAGACTAGAATTTAGAAATTAGAAAAAAGAAACAAGAATTAAGAAACAAGAGATAAAATATATAGAAGTGAGATATTTATGAAGTAGTTTCTTTTATTTGTTTATTGTAAAAAGTCTAGAAAATGAAAACATTCAACATACAAAATCTCATCAGAGAAAATATAAAAACAATGAAACCTTATTCGTCAGCACGAGATGAATTCAAAGATTTCGACCAAAATATTATTTTTCTTGATGCCAACGAAAATCCTAATGAAAATGAAGTCAATCGTTATCCTGATCCGCAACAAAAATCTGTGAAATTGGTTTTATCAGAAATAAAAAAAGTTCCTTCAACTCAAATTTTATTAGGAAATGGAAGCGACGAAGTACTCGATTTATTGTTTCGTGCTTTTTGCGAACCTAATAAAGATAATGTCATTACTTTGCCGCCAACGTATGGAATGTACGGCGTTTTGGCTAATTTAAATGCTATCAAGAACAGAGAAGTTTTACTTAACGAAGATTTTGAACCACAAATTGATTTAATTTTATCAAAAGTTGATGCGAATACAAAAATGATTTTTCTTTGTTCGCCAAACAATCCAACAGGCAATTCATTTGATGATAAAAGTATTGTAACTTTGCTTAAGAATTTTAATGGAATTGTAGTTTTAGATGAAGCTTATATTGACTTTTCTGAAAAAGAAAGCTGGTTGCAAGAAATAAACGATTATCCAAATTTGGTTATTACGCAAACGCTCTCAAAAGCTTATGGAATGGCGGGAATTCGATTAGGCATTTTATATGCATCTTTAGAAATTATTGCTGTTTTGAATAAAATAAAGCCACCTTATAATGTTAATGTTTTAACTCAAAGTAAAGCATTACAATATATTAAAAATCAAGAAGTTATTGAAAATCAAATTGCTGAAATTA
>JAYVBR010000320.1:0-2970 GCA_043750395.1 Bacteroidota bacterium
AGCCGAATTATTGTTTCCGTTACCAGAAGGTGTTTCGGTTTCGAGATATGCAATCGACATTAATGGCAAAATGCGTGACGCAGTTCCAGTTGATAAAAACAAAGGAAAACAAGTTTTCGAAGCGATTGAACACCGACGTGTTGATCCAGGATTGCTAGAAAGAGTTGAAGGAAACAACTTCAAAACTAGAATTTATCCGATTATGCCAAATGGCGAACGAATTGTAATTATTGGTTACGAACAAGAATTATCAAGTTTCGATAAAGGAAATTTAGCTTACCAAATGGTGAGTAAATATGCTTATAAACTTGATAAATTCGAAGTTACAGTCAATGTTATTGGTGCAAATGCGCAACCTTCAATAGTTGATAATGCTGGACAAACATCAGTTTTAGAATTGAATGCAAATGAAAATTGGCAGAAATCTTTTCAAACTTCGATTAAAAAAACCAATTATCAGCCAGCAGAAAATATTTTGATTAAAATTCCAATTCAGCAAGAAATTCCGAATGTTTTAATGCAAAATGTTGGCGGCGAACATTATTTTTATGCCAACACATTCATAGAAAACAATAAAATATTGAAAGCAATTCCAAAATCGATTGGTCTAATTTGGGATGTTTCTTTGAGTTGTAAATACCGTGATATCAAAAAAGATTTGAATTTGTTGGACGAATATTTCAAAAACATTCGCAACACATCGGTTTCATTGTATTTAATGAGTTATAATTTCGAGAAAAAAGCAACTTTTAATGTATCTAATGGCAATTGGTCAGATTTGCGATTAGTTTTAGAAACAACAAAATATGATGGAGGAACACGCTTTTCGCAAATAAAACTTCAAAATCACGACGAATTTTTCTTTTTTACTGATGGATTATCATCTTTAAGCAGCAATTTGTTGCCAAAAACCACCAAACCAATTTATACAATTAGTTCATCGGTTTCGTCAGATTTTGCTTTTTTGAATTACAATTCAATGAAAACTGGAGGAAGTTTTATCAATCTAAATGAAATAAAAGTTGAATTGGCATTGGATAAAATTTTATATCAAAACTTGAAATTTCTTGGTATAAAAGAAAACTTTCTAGTTACCGAAGTTTATCCATCAATTGGAACAGCAGTTTCTGGAAGTTTCTCGATTTCTGGAATTTCATTGAATCCAAAAAATGATTTGATTTTGCTTTTTGGTTATGACAATTATGCGATTATTGAGAAAAAAGTTAATCTGAATGCAGAAACTCAATTATCTACCGAAGTGAATATCGAAAAACTTTGGGCACAAAAGAAAATTGCTGATTTGGATTTGCAATACAAGAAAAATGAGCAAGAAATAGAAACAATGGGCAAAAAATATGGCATTATTACTCAAAACACATCTTTGATTGTTCTAGAAAATATTGCTGATTATATTCAATATGACATTGTGCCACCAACCGAATTGCGAGAAGAATTTGATAGAATTCTAAAACAAAATCGTCAAAATGTTTTGGCACAACAACAAAGTGGCTGGAATAATGTCGATAATTATTATGCGCAATTACAAGAATGGTGGAAAGCCGATTATAAATACAAAGCACCAAAACCAGTTGTTGTCGAAGAAAGACAACCTCGAAGAGAAGGCAGAGTAACATCTAGTGGTGTTGCAAACGGAACAGTTCAAGGAAATATAACTGACCAAAATGGTGAGCCAATTGCTGGTGCCAACATTAAAATAAAGGGAAAAAGTACAGGTACAACTTCAGATTTTAGCGGAAATTATTCAATAAAAACAAATATTGGCGATTATCTGATTTTTGAATTTATTGGAATGGAATCAAGACAAGTTCGTCTTGGTAATCACAATGTTTACAATGTTAGACTTACTGAAAGAGATAATCAATTGCAAGAAGTAGTGGTTACTGGTCAAGGAGTTAGAAGAACTAGAAAAATGAGTTCTAGTGCAAGTGTTACACGAATTTCAGCGGATGAAGTAATTGATGCGCCAGCACAACGATCTGAAGACAGAAGTCCTCAAGCTTCGCCAGTTGCAAATTCAGTGCAAGTTGAACGTGCATTGTCAGGAAAAGTTGCTGGTGTTCAAGTAACACAAGAATCTGCATTGGATAAAAAAGTAAATATTCGAGGAATGGCAACTACAAAAGATAAAAAATCAGAAAATGAAATTGACCAAGAAACAGATGATATAATAGAAGTTGAAAAACCAAAAGCAGTTAAAGTAACATCTTGGAATCCTGATAGAATTTATTTGAAAGCTATGAAATCTGCGCCAGAAAACAAGAAATACGAAGCCTATTTGCAATTGCGTGATGCACAAGAAACCAATCCGAGTTTTTATTTTGATGTTGCTAATTATTTTTATGACAAAGATGACAAACCAAAAGCGCTATTAGTTTTAAGTAATATTGCTGATTTAGGATTAGAAAATCATCAGTTATACAAATCATTGACTTATGTTTTGCGCCAATGGCAAAGTTACGAAGATGCACTTTTTACAGCCAATCAAGTAGTAAAATGGCGCACTCAAGAACCACAAGCACATCGAGATTTGGCTTTGGCTTTAGAAGATAATAAGCAATATCAGGCCGCATTCGACGAATTGATAAAAGGTCTTGATGTTAATTATTATGGCGAAATGTCAGGACAATATTCTGGCGTCGAAGATATTATTTTGATGGATTTAAACCGATTAAAAGCCGAACATTCTGATTTAAAAACTGGAAAACTCGATAAAAAATATCTTGACAAAATGCCTGTTGCAGTGCGGATTATTATGAATTGGAACCAAATGGACGTCGATATTGATATGCACGTTATCGAACCAAATGGCGAAGAATGTTATTATGGTCACAAAACCACCGAAATCGGAGCTAGATTTTCAAAAGATTTCACGCAAGGTTATGGTCCAGAACAATATTTGTTAAGAAATAATTTCAAGGGAAAATTTCAAATTAAAACCAACTTTTTTGG
>JAYVBR010000321.1:0-2962 GCA_043750395.1 Bacteroidota bacterium
TATGCTTCGAAAGGGTTTAAAATTTAGAAAAAATGTTTACAAAACAACAATTGGCAGCTTGGCGAGAACAAGGGTTTGAGTTTGATGGTTTTTATGATACTGTTGCGGTGGAGGAGAAAAAAGAGGATATAATTGATGGCAAAAACGAAAAAGAGTTAAGTAATTCAAGTGTAAATAAAAAAGAAGAAGACGACATATCAAAAAAAACAACAATAAATTTAGCAATAACACTAGAACCCGAAGGAAAAGACCAATTTGACCGCACAACAAATAACATTTGGGCAGTAAGACACTTTAAAACTCTGGCAGACATCGATGCTGTAAGAGATTTAATTAAACTTTATAATCTAAAGAATATTTGTATTGTTCATCACGGAAATACATTTTCTCAACACGATTTGAAAAAAGAAGACAAAGTAGTTTTGAGCCCAAATAGATTTGAACCAATTAAGAAAGTAATTTCAAAATTGCCCGAACCAACTGAAATTAGCAATGAATACATAGAAAGCGTAATTAAAAAAAGTACAGAAATGTATGTTAATGGTTTACCCGAAAACGAAATAAAAGCATTTTTTAGTTTGAAATTATTAATAAGTAACATTCAAGAGAATGGTATTTTTTTCTCGGTTGCTTGTAACGAAGCTAATAACGAAAATTTAATGCTTGAATTGGCTGCATTTACAACTAGAAACATTAAAATTTTTACAAATTCTAATTTTTCGATTATTTCGGTTGGTGGTAAACCATTTTCTTACGGTGGGATAGTAGGATATAAGTCAATTTTAAACTCATTTTTGACAGACAATTATTGGATTAGAGATACTGGTTGGAAATATTATGACACAAAATTAAAAAAAGTTATAATTACCAATAAAGATTTATGGCTACATAGCAATAATCCCAAATTATATGATTTGATAAAAAGAACAAAAACTTTAACGAGTTTGCAAATACTTGAAGAAGATTCAGCACAACTAATTTTCTCGAAAAGTTTTCAGGCTGATTACATTAAAAAGTATAATAAAGTTATATTTGAGGATTTCAAGAAAAAGGTTGAATATAATTATCCTAGACTGAAAATCTAACGTTATGAAAACTAAACTAATTATAATACTATCAGTTTTTTTTCTTTTAAAAAGCTACACCCAGCAACAAGAATTAAAAATTTTACGTAAAAAATTTTTGAAAAGCGAAACCCGAAAGTATTTATCCGACTATAAGAAATATAGGATAAAATTGTCAAAACTTTATCCACCGCTGTTTGTTATTCCTGATAGTCGTTTTGATACGGTTATAAAATTATACGAAATACCGCTAAAAAACAAGTTACAACTATTGCCATTTAAAGGTTTTGACTCAATTTATGTTTCTCAACTTAAATACTACGACGATAACGAACCCAGAAATTATTTGGATAGTAAATATCATAATGAACTTCGAATATTAACGTCAAACGAATTAGATAAATTAACAGATGTTTTTTTTAATTACTTCCAAATGAGAGGTGACTTTATGAAGTTCGAGACAGATGGCGGTAAAATTGGCTGTGATGATATCGTTTATTACTATCCTAACATAATTATTTTATTTAAAAAAAACGGTAAATTTATTAAATACATGGCTTTTCCAGATCATGGAGAAAAAAGAACCAATTTTAATCATCGTAGCATTGAAAGTTATTGGAATAAATATGAATTATCAATTGAAAAAGAAAAATTAATATTAAAGATTTTTAACTTGCCTTACAGATATAATTGACTTGTTTATGACAACAAACACACTAGACAAACTTCGCTCAATGGGCATAGAACTCGACGATGGTTACGACTTTTTGGCTGATACTTTAGAGAGAAATCGGGCGGAGAGTTTGGCTGCAGAAAAGGAGAAAGAGGATTTATTAGATCGATACGATTACTTACCAATAATTAAAATTAATATTTCAGAAGATCTAAAAAATGCAATTATTTCAATAAAAGATTGCAAAGAATGTAAAAAAGATAAAATAAATTTAGGTAAAGATTATGATGAAGATAAACAAGAATATATCGTCGCTGAAATAGTGATAACACAAAACTCAATAACAAAAATTCCTTTAACAATAAGGAAAGGTAGTGATTTGGTTGGTTTTGATGATGAAGATGTTATACTAAAATTTTCTTGTAATAATGGTTCTGTAAAATATAAATTTATAGATAATGATGATACAGACTATGAAAATAATGAAATTATTTATGACGTTAATGATACTGAATATGGAGACGATTTTGTTTTAGAAATTGAACCAACAAAATTGACTAGAGGTACTAAATTTTCAATTACAGTATTTGCAAGTGACGATGATGATAGTATAATTTCTAACAAGAAAAACTCAAACCGGAAAGGAATTTGCGGGAAGTTTAATTTTAAAGTTATTGAACAAGACGTGTTTTTAGAAAGTGAAAAAGAAAACTTAATAAATATTAATGAGGCTTTAGTACAAAATGACAATGTATGTTTTAGAGTTGCAGATAAGGAATTAGCTGCATTAGTCAACAATAAAGAACTTATTTTAAAATCCTATAATGGTGAAAATTCCTATAGCAGAATGACTGATTACAAATCTAAAGGATATATAGCAAATGAAAAAGTTTTTGACCAATACATATTTAAAGGTGGTGGGAATTTTGAACCAATTGAATATGATAATAAGTTTAAAGATGTTTTTAAAAATTACTTTAACAAATTGATTTTTGAAAAATTAGGATTTCATATCTTTTGCTTTTCGCTTGTTGGAGGTTATCACGTTTTAACATTAATTATAGATAATACTGATTTTGAAAATCAAAAATTTTTAGTTTTAGACCAAATCAGAATTAGAAAATGGGATTTATTAAAAAATATTGATGATGAAATGCTCCGTTTGACAAATGTATTATGGTTGAGCAATTATCACCACGAGGAAGAAGATCGAACTAAATTGTTC
>JAYVBR010000322.1:0-2961 GCA_043750395.1 Bacteroidota bacterium
AAATAATTCGCATTATTATAAGGCGTTCAAAGATGGGTAGCTGCAAGTTGGGTTAAAAGAAAAGTAAAGCTAGAGTACAAAAAATTCTTGCTCGAAAACCGAAAAGAAAGTTATGGCTCAGTAGCTTTATTGCAGAAAGAACTAGATTTTGAACGTGTGAACAATGAGCTCGAAGAAGTCGATGCTTTTATTACCGAAATTACAGCTCACAAAGCCACTTTGTAAAATGTTTTTTTAACCAAAAAGGTTGTCAAAAATTGGCAACTTTTTTTTTATGAAATCTTTTCCACAATCAAATCAAAATCAGTTTCTGCCAAACCACAGCTTCTATTTTCGCACAAATAAAACAAATCTCGGTTTTCTTGAAACCTGTTTTTCAAGAAAGGCAAATCGCTGTTTACGAAAGTTCCTGCCAAAACTACATTCGGAAAATAATTTTTATTGAAAGTTTTGGCATTTGCAACAGCATTACTTCCACAAATTGCCAGTTCTTTATTTGATGCATCAAAATTCATAAAAACATTCATCCAATTGGCATAAGCCGACGGATAATCAATATTCGGAATCACGTGGTGCAACATTTTTTTGCAAATAGTTTCATAATATTGGTTCTCGAAATAAATACTTAATTTATATAAATTATTCGCCATAACCGAATTCGATGCCGAAATAACATTGTCTTCAATTTCGAAATGAGTTGTTATTAATTTTTCATCAAGATTGGATGTAAAAGCGAAAAATCCAGAATCTATATCGTAAAAATAATCAAAGCAATAATCGGTTAATTGTTTGGATTTGTTAAGCCAACTTTCATCGAAAGTAACTTCATATAAACTAATAAAAGCCTCGATTACAAAACAATAATCTTCTAAATATCCGTTAATTGTAGCTTTGTTGTTCTTGAAATTATGAAATAAATTGCCGTTTTCTGACCAAAGATTTATCAGAATATAATTGGCGTTTTTTAATGCAATTTCTAGATATTTTTCGTTTTCTAAAGCTTTGTACGCATCAATAAAACCTTTCAACATTAATGCATTCCACGAAGTCAAACATTTATCATCCAACCTTGGTTTAGCTCGTTTTTCACGTTCTACATACAATAATTTTTCCCAACCTAATTTTTTTATTTCTAGATTTTCTAGCGAAATCTCATTTGCGAAAGCAATGTTTTCTAGCGCATCATTTTGAATTAAAACATAATTGTTGAGTTCCCAAAAACCAAATTCATTGATATTGAAAACTTGACTGAAAAGTTCAAAATCAGCACCTAATAATAGTTGCAATTCTGGTTTTGTCCAAACATAAAATGCGCCTTCTTGCAAATGATTATCCGAATTTAAAGAATCTGCATCAAGCGCAGAATAGAAACCACCAAAACCGGTCAACCATTCTTTTTCGACAAAACTCAATGTTTTTTCGATTACGGTTTTATATAAATTATTTTTGGTCAACTTATAAGCATCAGCATAAACCGAAACCAATTGAGCATTGTCATACAACATTTTTTCGAAATGTGGCACGTGCCATTTCATATCAACCGAATATCTAGAAAATCCGCCATCGACCGTGTCAAATAATCCTCCAAAAGCCATTCTTGTCAAAGTTAGATTCACAAAATCCAACAATTTTAAATCTTTATTTTGATGCCCAAATCGCAATAAAAAAGCATAATTATTGGGCATCATAAATTTTGGAGCACGAGCCATACCACCAAATTCTTGGTCAAAACTTCGTTTCCATTTTTCGACTAATGGCAACAATATTTCTTGAGAAATCACGGTTTCTGGTTTTTCGTTTTGAATGATCCCGATTGCTTTTATTCCCGATTGCAATTTTTCGGCATATTCAGTCATTTTTTCAGGATTTTGAATAAATAAATCCTGCAATTGTTCCAACGAATTTATCCAATCGTTTTTCCTGAAATAAGTGCCACCCCAAATTGGTCTTCCATCGGGCAAACAAACCACATTCATTGGCCAACCTCCTTGATTGTTAATAATTTGAACCGCTTTCATATAAACCGCATCAATATCTGGGCGTTCTTCTCGATCGACTTTTATAGACACAAAATCACTATTCATCACATCGGCAACCGCCAAATCTTCGAAACTTTCGTGCTCCATAACGTGGCACCAATGACAAGCCGAATAGCCAACCGAAACCACAATTAATTGGTTATTTTCCTTTGCTAAAGCCAATGATTCTGAGTTCCAAGCATTCCAATTTATTGGGTTATTGGCGTGTTGCAACAAGTATGGACTGGTTTCAAGATTAAGTTTATTCATTTCATTTTTATTTTTTGGAACACGAAATTTATATTTTTTACGGCACTTGTCCCGCTATTTGCAGTAGTTTTCGGTCTGAACGCCAGCCCGAAAAGCTACTTGCGACTATCGGGGTTATTTTACGAGATTTATTTTTTTAAAAACTTTTGCAAATTAGCTCTAAAAAAAATACCTAACAGTCTCGCCGCGGCGGACTGTTAGGATATGTTTATTACGAAATCAAACCTGAACTATTCTAACTCGAAAGTTAGTTTTAAATTCACTCTGTATTCTGTAACTTTTCCGTCGGTAACTTGTGCGCTTTGATCTTGAACATAAACCGAACGTATGTTTTTAACGGTTTTTGATGCTTTTGCAACTGCTTTATTAGTTGCATCTTCCCAACTTGTCGGCGAACCCGATAATACTTCGATAACTTTTAATACTGCCATTTTTTTAGTTTTTTAGGATTAATAATATCTAAAAGTAATTAATTTTAATGACAAAAACAATTTCAATGGCAATTTCAATTTCAAAAATCAATTTCAAAAATGAATAAAAACACTTCGACGGTACTTCGACTCCGCTCAGTATAAACTTCTCAATGAGACAAAACACTTATTATAGGATGACGCTGTTAGAAATAGGTTTTATTGATTTTATTATAACTAATTGGTCAATTAATAATTTTAAT
>JAYVBR010000323.1:0-2960 GCA_043750395.1 Bacteroidota bacterium
AATCTTCCGTAACAAAGGCTATGCAATATTTTTTATCATTGTCTTGACAAAAAATAATTAAGTTTCTTTAGACTATTTTAAACGTATAAATGGTATTAGGTTGATCAATTTAATTTATATTAAATAAATAAAAATTTAAGATTAATTTAGATAACAAACTAACTATAAAAAAACAAACTTATGTAACTTTTATGTTTTAAAGTTAACGCAAAATTTAGTTTTTATTGTCATTCCAGTAGCGATAAAATCTTATAAATGAATATCCGATTAAAAGTCCACCTAAAAGTATTCTATAATTTGGCTCCATTTTGATAGGCATTGTTTTCCAAAAGAAAATTGTAACACCTAAAACAAAATAAATCAAAAAAAACAAAAACCCTATAACAAGAAGAAACCGCTCTTTGAGCGATTTCTTTTTTATAAATGCTATAAATTTATTCATTATTCGGCGGCGACCACGCTAATTGGTAATTGATAAGTACAACGCACTTTTTTTCCATTTTGTTCTCCTGGAGCCCATTTTGGACATTTTTTCAGAACTCTAATTGCTTCAGCACCAGTTCCAGAACCAATATCCCTTAAAATTTTAATATCAGTTAAAGAACCATCTTTTTCTACAACGAATTGAACAAATATTTTTCCAGTTAAATCTTCTGGTGCAGTGAAATTATCACCAATAAATTTATAAAACTTTGTCATTCCACCAGGGAAATCAGGTTTTACTTCGATACCCGCAGAATTATAAAGAATATTTGGATCTTCTTCTACAACTTTTACATCACCATCACCTGGTTTTTCGATAGAAATTGGAGCCTCATCATTACCTTTAATTGTTTCAGCACCTGTTTTTTTGTCTTTAATTTCCTCAATTTTTGGAGGATCTTCGACAACTTCTTCTGCTTTTGCAACAACAGGTTTAACAAATTTAGTTTGATTTTGTTGTGGTGGCGGTGGCGGTGGCGGTGGAGGTGGTACAGCTAAATCTTCTTTTTTCTGTTTAGGTGGTAATTTTACCGTAACTATTTTTTTTACATCAGCTTCGTCGCCACTTCCGCTAGCAAGTTTATCGAAAATTGCTGGTGCTGCCATTGCTAGTGCAAAAAACAATGCACCAAAACCCAAGGCTTTTAAAGAAGACTTCGGACTGTCTTTACGCAATTCGTAAGCACCGTAAACTTTGTTACGACCTTCGAAAACCATATCAATCCATTGGTTTGTTAATATATCTAGTTTCATATATGTTAAATTTATATATTACTTTTTTGTTGCTGGAGTTTCAACGGCTTGTGTAGCACTTGGATTTCCTGCTCCAATCAATTTTTTTTCTTCTGGACTAATTTCGTTAACAATAGCATAGGTATCTACACCCGATATTGCCATTTCATCTAATATATCAATTAAGTTTTTATAACTTGATTTGTCTGTGGGTTTTATAATAACAATTATGCCACTTTTAGGTTTATTAATGCTTAGACAATACTCACGAATTTCAGCCTTTTGTTTTAATAACTCTTTGCGCAAACCGTCTTTACCATAATTAACATCTTTTGGACCAGCTTTTGGAGTTTCTATAAAACCTTTATACCATTTTAATTTATTATTTGCACCTAATAACAAGGTCAAAGTCATATTTTCATCGACTTTAACATTATCCTCAGGTTTATCTATTTTCTCTTTATCTGGTAAAGACAAGTCCATAGCTTTAGGTTTAGACAATGAAGTTGTAAGCATAAAAAAGGTTATCAAAAGAAATGCTAAATCAACCATTGCAGTTAAATCTACTTTTGCATCGCTTTTTTTACTTCTAACTTTGCCACCTTTCTTGTCGCCACCGCCGCCAGTATTTAATTCTGCCATTATATTTTATTTTTTAAGATTAAAAATCCTTACCACGCAAACTAGTAACTAAATTAAAGTTATTAATTTGTTGATCTTGTAGAATATCCATTACTTTTCTAATTGCTGGATACTGTTCTTTAGCATCGCCTTTAATAGCTACTTTCAATTCTGAATTACTCAATTCTTTGGTAGCTATTCTTGCGTTATAAACCCACTCTTTTAATTGATTGTCAAGAGAATCCTTTGGAATCCCTGCTTGGACTCCTGGTAGATTTCTGTCAGCACTTTTCATTTTTATTAAGCTTGACATACCTTGAATTGGCACGCCAAAAGTATCCATTAACTCAAATTGAGCTAATTCTTCAGGTGTAAAAGGCACTGAAAACTTTTGTCCCATAAGTTCTAATGTTCTTCTTCTAACTGATCTTTCAGTGAGACCTAAAAAAACTTTTCCCTTACCACCAATAGTTAATGTTACTAAATCTCTTTCAGGTAATTTACTTTCGTTTGTTGCAGCGGGAGTATCTACTGGCAATGCCTCTGGTACTTTAGCTGTTGCTGTGAGAATAAAGAATGTCAGTAAAAGAAAAGCTACATCGCACATCGCAGTCATATCGACTGAAGATGCTTTTTTTGACGATTTTATTTTAGCCATTTATATTGTTATTTAATAATCATTCTAGTTAGAAACTAGAAAATGAATTATTTGTTAGAAATAAATTTTCTGTAAGTATTTACAATAGTATTTCCAGCTTCATCGATAGAATAAGTCAATGTATCAATTTTAGATGTAAAGAAATTGTACATTACAATTGCTAATGCAGATGTAGAAATTCCAGTTAATGTATTAACCAATGCTTCAGAAATACCAGTTGCTAGTGCAGCTTGATCTGGCGTTCCAGAAGAAGCTAATGCACCAAAAGCTTTAATCATACCTGATACTGTTCCCATTAATCCACCTAATGTTCCTAATGAAACTAAAGTAGAGATAATAGTCATATGTTTTTCTAACATTGGCATTTCAAGTGAAGTTGCTTCTTCTATTTCTTTGTGAATAGATTCTGCAGCTTTTTCACTGTCAAGTCCTTCTTTCTTTACATCATTGTATTTAACAAGTGCAG
>JAYVBR010000324.1:0-2947 GCA_043750395.1 Bacteroidota bacterium
GATACTAATTTCTTAAATTTGTATCGAATACAAAGATATGAGCCCAATAAACTTTTTCTTTTTCGCCAATCTTACTTCAAAAAAATCTTCCGTAACAAAAGCTATGCAATATTTTTTATCATTGTCTTGACAAAAAATAATTAAGTTTCTTTAGACTATTTTAAACGTATAAATGGTATTATTTAAACTAAATTTGCATTTAAAGTTAAAATTTTACATCAAATGAAAACAAATTCATTACAAATAGAAATCGACGGAATCGATAAAGAAATCCTCAGAGATTTAATGATTGATGCCAGAAAACCAATCTTGCAAATAGCCAACAAAATCGGAATTTCGGGAGCAGCAATTCATCAACGATTGCGAAAACTCGAAAGTTCGGGCGTAATTTTAGGATCAAAATTCACGGTCAACAACAAGGTTTTAGGCTATAGCACAATGGCATTTGTAGGCGTTTATTTAGAAAAAGCTGCAAGCAATCCTGAAGCAGTTCGTGAACTAAAAAAAATTCCTGAAGTGCTAGAATGTCATTATACAACAGGCAATTGGAGCATTTTAATAAAAATAATATGTCGAGATAATGAACATTTAATGAACTTATTGAATACCAAAATTCAAGCAATAGAAGGTGTTTCAAGAACCGAAACATTCATTTCGTTAGACCAACAAATAGACAGACAAATACTGTTGTGAGATCAGTTTTTGATTCATTGAAAAAATATTTAAAGTAATTCTTTTTTTTCTAATTCAAAAATTCGTTCTTTTAATTCCTTTATCCGTTCTTCGTACTGTTCAATTAATTTATCAGAAATATTGAAAGTTTGATTTTCTGCCATATATCCAACAGCATTATCTTTATTAATCTGTTTAAGCTTAGCGTTTTCTTTAAAATAATCCGAATCAACCCCAAATTCTTTGCAAATTTTATCCATTAACAAAAAATCTATTTTTTTAGTATCACCACTTTCAATGCTGCCAAAAGTAGATTGACCAATACCAAGTTTTACTGACAATTCTCCTTGTGACATTCTACTTTTGTCTCTTAGATTTTTTATTTGGTACCTATTGTCATTTTCGAAATGTTAAATTTAACGGTTAATTGTTCTAAAATAACGAAATTTAGTTTAACCACAATAAAAAAAATTAACAAATTTGTTTAACAAATAAAATCTTTGTTTAATTTAATTTATTAATTTTATGAAAAAATTATTGTTTATAATATTTCTTATGACGGGGACATTGAGTTACACACAACAAAACAATCACATTTGTAGTACTTCTTAAAGCTTAAGTCCTCAAAATAAATTGATAATGGATAATTTTAATGCTAACACTAGTAATGCAAAAAATCAAACAGGAATTTTGTTTGTTTGTGTTAGATTGTATTTTCACGTTGTTAGAAGAACTGATGGATCTGGTGGCGTAACTGCTGCAAATGTTAATAGTACTTTTAGTACGTTGCTAAATGATTTTGGTCCAAGAAATATTTCATTCAATTGGAATGGTGCTATTGATTTTATAGATGATACAGCTAAATATAATGCTCGTGACGAATCAATATTTAGTACAAACAATAGTGCAAATGGAATTGATATTTATATTTATTCAGATACAGGTACACCAATTGCACTAGCGGCTGGTATTGGTTTTCCCTCTATATTATAGGCGGATTAGATGTTGCATCAGATTTTTCAGCATTTGTTGCAAGTAGATCGCATATTATTTCGCACGAAATGGGACACGTTTTTGGCTTGTACCATACTCATCAGGGCACGGCGGTTAATAGTGTAGGCTGCCCAGAATTAGTAAATGGTACAAATTCAAATACTTGCGGAGATTTAATTTCTGATACTCCTGCTGACCCAAATATTCGTGGTAATAATCCAGTTGTTAGTTGTACAACTTGGACAGGAACACTAACCGATTCTAACGGGCAATTGTACAAGCCTAACTTGCGGAATTATATGTCTTACACAAGAGCAAATTGTATGAATAGATTTTCGGCGATACAATCGCAAAGAATGCGGTATGCTTTATTAAACTTACCAATCTTGCAAACACGATGTGTTTATTCTTATGTAAACGGTGATATTTATCCCACACCAATTAATTATGCTGCTTGTCAAATTACTAATCCAGCAAATTTCTCGGTGTTCCCAAATCCTGCAAATACCGAAATAAATATTACTGTATTAAACAAAGAAGCCAACAAAGAAGTGAATTATAAATTATTTAGCCTATCATTAACTAATCAATTAGAAGGAACTTTTACAGAAAATTCAAAAAAAATTAATACAAGTTCTTTGCCAAATGGGAATTATGCATTACATTTAATCATTGATAATCAATTAATTATAAAAAAAAATTATTATTAACCATTAAATATTTTATCATGAAAACATTTTATATTTTATTAGTATTAACTTTAGTTAGTTGTAGTAAAAACGACCACAATGAACAAGATATTAAACTGGTACAACAAACAAAACTGGTACAAGAACCTAGTACACCAGATCTTATTTCAGGAAACTGGTACGTGAAAAGTTATGATGCTGGCCCTTGGTCAGGACCAATTGAGAACTTTAACCCTAGCGATATAGTAATTTCTTTCAGTGAAAACAGTGTCGTGAATGTAAGCTTTGATACAGTTTTACCTGCTAATTCTAGATTTATTTACAATCAGAATACAACAGCAAACTATACAATTACTCAGCCCAATAACAAAATTATGTTAAGTGGTAAACGTTACTTTATTGTTCCAGATTCAAGTGACAGTAATAACTTGTATCTCGATGGAAATACAATTGTAGATGGCGATTTAATTATTTTAAAAAAAATATAGATTTAATAAATATCGCTTAATTCTAGGATATACAGCATTTTTTGTTTAACTTTGAAATATGAATAAAACAGAAGAAATAAAAGCATTATTTGATTCATTACCAGC
>JAYVBR010000325.1:0-6862 GCA_043750395.1 Bacteroidota bacterium
CCAAAATTTCCAATTATGGCTTTTGGACTAATAATTGAGGTAAAAACACCACCAATTGCCTGAAATTTTTCACATAATTTGAATCTTAATTGTGGATTCCCAATTCCGACCGTAAATTTAGCATCTACTTCTTGAAAATGTTTTTGGACTTGTTGTATGTTTTTTAAAACTGTAAATTTATTATATAAAAAATTTGGCGCATCAATATTTACATCATCAAAAAAAACTAAATTTTCAATTTTATCTAATTGATGTAAAACTTCAAGAACTTCTTTTGCAAAACCTTTGGCACCGACTATTAACATAAATTTTTATTTATTATTTCGCAGATTTTTATCAAATCAATTTCGTCGATTTGATCTGATAATGGCAAACATAAAATTGCGCTTGCAATACTTTCTGAAACTTCCATTTTTGGAGCTGTAACAAAATTTATTGTATTCAATGAAGGATAAAAATACCTTCTAGGAAAAATTTGGTTATCATTTAAAGCGGATTGAACTTTTAATAATACTTCTTCGCTTTTAAAAATTATTGGATAATAACTGTAATTCCAAACAGTATTTTCTCTAATTTTTATTGTTCTGACATTCGAAAAATTAATATTATTGTTGTAGAAATCAACAATTTTTTTTCTTGCAAGTTTTATTTTATCGATATAAGGAAAAACTGCTAAACCCATTGCTGCTTGCAATTCAGATATTTTTCCGTTAATTCCTAAACCATAAAAATCGAGTGGTCCATTGTGCCCAAAATTATGGCTGTAAAACATTTTATGTTGCAAATCTTTATTGTTACAAAAAAGTGCACCACCTTCGCCAGTATGAAAAATTTTGGTAGCATGAAAACTACAAGTACTAACATCGCCGAATTCAAAAATCGATTTATTTTTGTAAGCCACTCCAAATGAATGCGCTGCATCATAAATTACATACAAATTGTGTTTTTTAGCAATGGCTTCAATTCTCTCGACATTGCAAGGATTTCCAAAAACATGTGTTGCAAGTATAGCTGTAGTTTTTGGGGTAATTGCAGCTTCAATTTTATTTTCGTCGATTGTTAAATATTCATTATGAATATCTACAAAAATTGGGGTACAATTCTCCCAAAGTATAGATGATGTTGTAGCAACATAACTGAATGGAGTTGTAATAATTTCGCCATTATTACCAAGAATTTTTAATGCAATTTGAATAGGAATTGTTCCATTTGTCATTAAAATTATATTAGAAACTGCAAGATGAATTTTCAATTTTTCTTCAAGTTCTAAAACTAACTCTCCGCGATTGGTCAACCATTGGTTATTCCAAATTCTTTTTAATTGACTATTATACTCTTCTAGAGGCGGAAAAAAAGTTTTGGTTACGTTTATCATTTTGGTTTTATAATATCTAATATTTCTTTGACTGAATTTATTTTAAAAAAATATGAAATACAAAAATACAAAACCGAACCTAAGAAACTACAAATTAATAAGTTTATTAAATCATATTTGATAAAATCTTTTAAAAAATAATTTAATATAAAAACAAAAAAACCTGAAATAAGTGCCAAAAATATAATCGGAAATAAATCTTTTATTTGCATCCAGATTGAATAATTAATAAATTTATTGGTGTAATGTGTATTGATGAAGAATGCAAAAACCGAAAAAATAACCGAACTTATCAATAATCCGTAAATCCCGAATTGATAGGCAAATGCTATTATTATTACTAGTAATATTTTTTTAATTATTTCAAGTTTTAGAAACAAATCGCTTCGACCTTTAACTTTTAGAATATTTAAATTATAGGAATGTATAGGATACAAAATGCCATTTAAACATAAAATTTGAAAATAAGGAACAGCTGGAAGCCACTTTTCTGTAAATAAAAATCTAAATAATGGTTCACCTAAAACTGCCATAAAAATTAATGTTGGAGCCACAAAAAAAATGACCATCTGCATTATTCTTTTATAAATATTTTTTAGTTTTAAGTCATCATCTTGAATTAATGAAAAAAGTGGAAAAGTAATTTTGTTTATAATTGCTGAAATATTAGAAACAGGAAATTGTTTTAAACTATCAGCCCGATTGTAAAATCCTAATTGTGCTGGCGGAAACAATCTGCCTATTATAATGTAATAAATATTGCTGAAGACGGTATCTAATATGCCTGAAATTGTTAGTTTATACCCAAAATTAAAATGTTTTTTAAACAATGTAAAGTCAAAAACAAAAGAAGGTTGCCAATTTGACCAAATCCAAAGCTGAACTGAACTTACAAATGATTGCACTATTGCAGATACAACCAAACTCCAAACTCCATAACCTAAAAATGCCATTGATATACCAACAAAACTACTTAATATTAAAGACGGAATTGATATTTTAATTTCAGTTTTAAAATCCATTTTTTTGCTTAGTCTTGTGTATTGTACATTTGAAAAAGCATTGATAATAAAAATTAAACAATACCAACGAATAAGACTAATAAGAACTTTTTGACTATAAAAATCAGCAATAAATGGTGCTGCAAAAAAAATAATTAAATAAATTATTAAACTGCCAATTAAATTAAAGAAAAAAATTGTTGAAAATTCTTGTTGAGTTGGGTTTGATGTTCTAATAATTGATTGACTCAATCCGCTATCAACCAAAATTGTTCCAATTCCAACAAATACACCCATCATTGCCAATAATCCAAACTCTGACGGTAAAAGCAATCTTGCTAATATCAAAGAAACAACAAAACTAATCGATTGTGTTCCAAATTGTTGCATCGATGACCAAAAAACACCAGAAAGTGCTTGTGCTTTTATCGACATTTTATTGACTTTTTAATTGTATTGTTTGTCGTAATATTTGGCATATTCGCCAGATGTTACATTGTTCAACCAAGTTTCGTTGCTTAAAAACCAATCGATTGTTCGTTCCAAACCTTGTTCGAAAGTCACAGATGGTTTCCAACCCAATTCTTTATTGATTTTCGAAGCGTCGATTGCATAACGCAAATCGTGCCCTGGACGGTCTTTTACATAAGTTATTAATTCTGATGATTTTCCAGCATTTCTGCCCAATTTATCATCCATAATTGTGCAAAGTAATTTAACTAAATCTATGTTTTGCCATTCGTTAAAGCCACCAATATTATAGGTTTCGTGGTTTCGACCTTCGTGAAAAACTAAGTCAATAGCAACTGCATGGTCTTCTACAAATAACCAATCACGGGTATATTTTCCGTCGCCATAAACTGGCAAAGGCTTGTTATTGATGATGTTATTGATAAACAACGGAATTAATTTTTCAGGAAAATGATTTGGTCCATAATTGTTAGAACAATTTGTAATTACATATGGCAAACCATAGGTTTCGCCATAAGCGCGAACAAAATGATCTGAACTTGCTTTTGATGCAGAATAGGGCGAATTTGGATCATAAGCAGTAGTTTCTGTAAACAAACCTTCGGCTCCGAGCGAACCATAAACCTCATCTGTGGAAACGTGATAAAAACGTTTGCCTTCGAAATTGTCTTTAGCTTCGCTCTGTTCGGCTTTTCCTCGAGTCCAACAATTCTTGGCTGCATTAAGCAAATTCATTGTTCCTATAACATTTGTGCGAACAAATGATAATGGATCGGTTATTGAACGATCAACGTGAGATTCGGCAGCAAGATGCACGACTCCATCAAATTGATGTTCTGCAAATAAATTATTTATAAAACTTTCGTCAACAATATCGCCTTTTACGAAAGTGTAATTTGGTAATTTTTCAATATCTGAAATATTTTCAAGATTACCTGCATAGGTCAAAACATCAAGATTAAAAATATGATAGTTTGGATATTTATTTACAAATCTTCTAACAACGTGTGAGCCAATAAAACCTGCTCCGCCTGTGATTAATATTTTTTTCATTTTATATTTTTTTTATAGACTTGCGTCAGCTTTTTCTTTTAAAATTCCTTTTACGTCATAAATTACGGCATTCTCGGTTTTTAGACTTTCAAAATCTAAATTTAAGAATGCTGCATGCGCAACACCTAAAACTATTGCATTAAATTTTTTATTGGGCAATTTAGTAAAATTTTCTAAATTGTATTCTTTTTTAACTTCAATTGGGTTTGCCCATGGATCAAAAATTGTGACGTTTATACCGTAATCAGCGATACATTTTACTACATCGACAATTTTGGTATTACGAACATCGGGGCAATTTTCTTTGAAAGTAATACCTAACATTAAAAGATTTGTTCCTTTAATATTGATGCCTTTTTTAATCATTAGTTTAACAATTTGCGATGCCACATATTCGCCCATACTATCATTTAGACGTCTTCCTGCCAAAATAATCTCAGGGTTGTAACCCACTTCTTGTGCTTTTTGAGCTAAATAATAAGGATCAACACCAATGCAATGTCCGCCAACTAAACCTGGTTTGAAAGGCAAAAAATTCCATTTTGTTCCAGCAGCTTCAAGAACAGCGTGTGTATCTATTTCTAATAAATTGAAAATTTTGGCCAATTCGTTAACAAATGCAATATTAATATCACGCTGAGAATTTTCTATTACTTTCGCGGCTTCTGCAACTTTTATGGTAGGCGCCAAGTAGGTTCCAGCGGTAATTATTGATTTGTATAAATCATTGACTTTTATACCAATTTCAAGAGTTGAGCCAGATGTTACTTTCAATATTTTATCGACAGTATGATCCTTGTCTCCTGGATTAATGCGCTCAGGCGAATAACCCGCAAAAAAATCAATATTGAATTTTAATCCGCTTATTTTTTCAAGAATAGGAACGCATTCGTCTTCGGTAACTCCAGGATAAACAGTTGATTCGTAAATAACAATATCTCCTTTTTTAAGGACTTTTGCCACAGTTTCGCTGGCTTTATACAATGGTGTTAAATCAGCTCGGTTGTTATTATCAACTGGAGTTGGCACTGTAACTATGTAATAATTGCTATCTTGAATATCAATAATATTATTAGTACAAAAAAATCCGTTTTTATCATTTTTTTCAGTTTTTAAAACTGATTTTAATAAATTTTCAGAAATTTCTAAAGTATTGTCTAATCCAGAATTAAGTTCGGAAATTCGTTTTAGATTGATGTCGAAACCAACTACTGAATATTTTGTAGCAAAAAGTCTTGCCAATGGCAAACCAACATAACCCAAACCAATAATTGCTATTTTTATGTTCATTAAATAAAATTAAGAACCAATTCCTTGATAAATAAAACCTATTTTTTCAAGTTTATTTTTATCTAATAAATTTCGTCCATCAAAAACGAAAGCTGGTTTTTGCATAATGTCATAAATGTTCTGCCAGTCATAGGTTTTGAATTCATCCCATTCGGTCAAAATTGCGATTGCGTGTGCATCTTTACAAGCATCAATAGCATTTTGATAACTTTGAACATGTTTTTTATTCAAATCTGAACTTCTAGATTCTAAATAATCTAAATCAGCTAAAACTTTTTTCTCTGAAACTTTTGGATCAAAAACAGCTATGTTTGCTTGCTCATTTATTAAATCATCGGCAACATATATCGCTGCAGATTCACGAGTATCGTTGGTATCTTTCTTAAAAGCCCAACCTAAAAAAGCAATTTTTTTACCTGAAACTGTGTTGTAAAGTGTTTGAACAATTTTCTTGGAAAATCTTCTTTTTTGATGGTCATTCATAATAATAACTTGCTCCCAATAATCGGCAACTTCATTCAATCCGAACGATTTGCAGATATAGACCAAATTCAAAATGTCTTTTTGAAAACACGATCCTCCAAAACCAACTGAAGCTTTTAAGAATTTAGAACCAATTCGGCTGTCCATTCCGATGGCTTTTGCTACTTCGTTTACGTCAGCACCTGTTTTTTCGCAAAGTTCAGAGAGTGCATTTATTGATGAAACTCTTTGAGCCAAATAAGCATTTGCGGTAAGCTTAGACAATTCTGACGACCATAAATTGGTAGTTAAAATATTTTCTTTATTTACCCAATTTGCATAAACTTCAACCAAAGAATTGACAGCGGAAATACCTTCTGGAGTTTGTTCTCCACCAATTAATACTCGGTCTGGATTCAATAAATCCTCAACTGCTGTTCCTTCTGCAAGAAATTCAGGATTAGAAAGAATTTGAAATTGAACGCCATTTCCAGTATTATCTAAAATGCTTTTTATGGCTTCGGCAGTTCGAACTGGCAAAGTTGATTTTTCGACAACAATTTTGTCTGTTTTGGAAACCGCAGCAATTTGTCTGGCACAAAGTTCGATATATTTTAAATCGGCAGCCATTCCTTTTCCAGAACCATAAGTTTTGGTAGGTGTATTTACTGATATAAAAATTACTTGAGCTTCGTCGATAGCCTTTTCAACATTAGTCGAGAAAAATAAATTTCTGCCTCTTGCTTCTGCAACAATCGCTGACAAACCTGGTTCATAAATCGGAATATTATCAACATTCTTGTCATTCCAAGCTGCAATTCTTTCAATATTCAAATCGACAACTGTAACTTGAATGTGTGGGCATTTTTGAGCAATAATTGCCATTGTTGGCCCACCAACATAACCAGCACCAATACAACATATTTTTGTAATCTTCATTTTTTTGTTTTAATTCAACTTGCAAAAATGCAAATTTATTTTTAGAAAATACTATTTTAAATTATTCCAATACCAACCTACAGCTTCTTTTAAACCTGATTGCATAGAAAATTTAGGACTATAATTCAATAATTCTTTTGCCTTGTCTATGCTTGCTAAAGAATGAGGTATATCTCCAACTCTATATTCGACATAAAAAATTGGAATATCGGCAATTTTAGAATAAAATTCAGATAAATATTTTTTTAAATAATTTACTAAATCGTTTAAT
>JAYVBR010000326.1:0-2943 GCA_043750395.1 Bacteroidota bacterium
GCCATTTGCACTCGTTCAGGTTTTACTAATTCTTCGAGTTTATTGATTCTTGAATCTGGAACGTTTACTACGCCAATATTTGGTTCAATTGTACAAAACGGAAAGTTGGCACTTTGCGCTTTAGCATTTGATAAACAATTAAACAAAGTCGATTTTCCTACGTTTGGCAATCCTACAATTCCTGCTTTCATATCTCTTTGATATTTTTTTAATTAGGTGATATGTAACGCAAAAGCGTTTCGTTATGTATGTATTATTTTTTAAAAGTGTGCAAATATAGGTTTAATAAATGAAAGTTACAAAATGATAGATAGCTTAGATTTAAAATTAATAATTCTTAAACACACAAAAGTAAGAATAGATTGACAATTGTTAAATTCACAACATTTACTCGTACAAGTCTGTAATTTTATAATAATTTATTGAATATTTGATAAAAATGACAACAAAATTAATAAAAAGTTAAGTTAGTGTTAATGTAATCATTATATTTGTTAACAATAAACCAAAAAAAATAACAAACCAAAAAAAAACAATTATGAAAAAAATCACATTATTCTTATTTTTATTCTGCTTTTCGGTGCTATTTGCCCAAAAAGAAGTGAGTGGAAAAGTTTCTGACAGTTCAGGTTCAGGCTTATCTGGAGTAAACGTAAAAGAAAAAGGTACAACTACAGGCACATCGACCGATTTCGATGGAAATTACAAAATTAAAGTTTCAGAAAATGCTGTTTTAGTATTCAGCTCGGTGGGGTTTGAGAAAGTTGAAAAAAATGCAAGCGAAGGTTCAGTTATAAATGTTACTTTAAATGACGATGGTGGTTCTAAACTTGACGACGTTGTAGTAGTAGGAACGAGAACAGCACCACGAAGTAACACAACATCAGCATTGCCAGTAGATGTTTTGAGCGCAAAAGACTTAAATTCAACTGGTCAAGCAACATTTGACAAGGCTTTGCAATATAAAATTCCATCGTTTAACACGGTTCAAACGCCAGTTAATGATGCAACATCTTTGTTAGATCCTTACGAAATTCGTAATCTTGGGCCAAGTAGAACTTTGGTACTTATTAATGGAAAACGTAAAAATATGAGTGCATTACTCTACACTCAAACATCGCCAGGACGAGGAGAAACTGGTGCAGACATTTCAGCAATTCCAACTGATGCAATCGAAAGAGTCGAGGTTTTGCGTGACGGTGCGTCTGCGCAATATGGTTCTGATGCGATTGCTGGTGTTATGAATATCATTCTGAAGAAGAATACAGGATTTGGTTCAACAACAGTTAGAACGGGAATAACCAGTGCTGGTGATGGCGAAATGCTTGGAATTTCTTTAAATAATGGTTCGACAGTCGGTGACAAAGGCTTCGTGAATTATACAGTAGATTTCTCTAGATCTAATTTGGCTAATAGACCAGGAACGGTTGATGGTGGAACAAAAAATATTGGTCCAAATGGAGAACCACTTTCTGGTGGTGAATATGCAGATTTCGTTTTTACAGATCCAACAAGTGTATCTAATTATATTGTCAAAAATCAAACGACAGGTGTGAAAACACTTGGTGGAACAGTTCTAACTGGACTTTCTGATTCGCAAATTGGTGTATTATTTACTTCATATCAATCAACTGCCGATTATACCACGAATTTAAATGCAATGAATCAAGGGAATTCAAAAGGAAGAGACCAAATAGACAAATTTCTAGCAAAAAAACCAGATGCAGGAAATATTAATGGTTCACCAGAAACAACAGCTGCTAAGTTTGAAGTAAATGGTGGATTCGATTACTCAGAAAATACACAATTATATTACAACGCTGCCTATGTTTATAAAAAAGTAAATTCATTTGCCAATTACAGAACACCTTATTGGAGAAGTTTATCAAGTTTTCCATATTTGTCAAGTCTTTATGGAGATGGAACTGTTAATTCTTATGAAGGCTATGTACCAACATTTGTTGGAGATTTAAAAGATTATAACGCTACTTTAGGTTACAAATCTAAAATGAATGGTTGGAATACAGATGTAAGTATGACCATTGGTGGCAATGAGCAATTGTATTCTGTTAATAATTCTCAAAATAGATCTACCGAAGATGTTGATGGTAATCCTTTTAATGATGAAACATTTATTTATGGAGCAGGAACACCAGTAAGTTTCAAACCTGGAGGAACATCATTTAATCACGTTGTTGGAAATTTAGACATTTCTAAAGCTGTTTCGGATAAAGTTTCAATAGGTTTTGGTTCAGAATTTAGAACTGAAGATTTCGAAATTATTGCAGGTGATGCAGCATCATACATTGGTGGTGGTGCTGATTCATTTCAAGGAAATACTCCAGAAAATTCTGGAAAATTCAACCGTTATAATTTAGGAGCTTATTTTGATGTGGCTTATGATGTTAATAAAGATTTCTTGATAAATGGTACAGCTCGTTATGAAAATTATAGCGATTTTGGTGATGCAACCGTTTGGAAAATTAGTTCAAGGTATAAATTTCTTAATGATAAAGTAACATTAAGAGGTTCTATTTCTACTGGATTTAGAGCACCATCTTTACACCAAATCTATACTCAAAAAGCACAATCAGCATTCGTGCCAGGTTCAGGAATTGTAGTTTCAGGATTGATTAATAATGTTTCTTCTAGCGCTAAAACAAACGGAATTGATAAACTAGATGCAGAAAAATCTACAAACTTTACTGTTGGTGTTGGTTTAAAACCAATCAAGAATTTAAGCATAACCATTGACTATTACGATATTAGAGTTGACGATAGAATAGTTTTAGGAAATTTAGTGGATTTTGGAAAAGAAGATGGTATCGTTGGTAATGATCCAAATATCAAAATAAAGACTGGAAATAAACAAAGCTTCTTTTCTAATGCAATCGATACTAAAACTTCTGGTTTAGATTTTGTTGCTAGTTATAAAGGTTTAGG
>JAYVBR010000327.1:0-2933 GCA_043750395.1 Bacteroidota bacterium
GACAAAAAACAATTTCAATTATTCGATGAAGAAAATCCGAAACATTTGGCATTGATGCAAACAATGGACAAGCTAAACAAAAAAATTGGCGATAAAAAGGTAAAACTAGCCACACAAAACCTAAATTTGACTTGGAATATGAAACAAAATCATTTGTCGAAAAAATATACTACTAATTTTAAAGATATTCTTGAAATAAAATGCCTGTAAACCAAAATAAAAAACTTACTTTTTTTGTTCCAGATTTCGAAAGCGAATTGCTAATTCCGTTTATAAAAGATGGTGTTTCTGCGGGATTTCCTTCGCCTGCAGCCGATTTTATGGAAATGAATATCGATTTGAATAAAGAATTAAGCGAAAATCCATTAGCTACATTTTACATCAAAGTCAAAGGCAACTCTATGATTGATGCTGGTATAAACGACAAAGATGTTTTGGTTGTCGATCGAAGTTTAGAACCTCAAAACAACAAAATCGCAATTTGCTTTATTGATGGCGAGTTTACTGTAAAACGCATTAAACTCGAGAAAGATTGCTTGTATTTAATGCCTGAAAACCCAAATTATCAACCCATAAAAGTTACCGAAGAAAACCAATTAATCATTTGGGGAATTGTTACTTATGTAATTAAAAATTTATGAAAAAACTAAAATTACCTTTTTAATTTTCTACCCAAATAATATCAGACAATATTGTTTCGTTTTCTATGTTTAACAAAATAAGTTTACTTTCATCAAAATTTTCAACATAAATGTCGATTTGGGTTTTTATTAATTGTATTTCGGATTTTAATTTCCAGTGTTCATTGTTTTTGTCATTCATTATAATGAACAATCTGTTTTTTAAATGTTTTCTGCCGTCTTGACTTTGGTTCAAATACAACCAAGTTATCAGTTCTATTGGATTTTCTTTGGCATATTCGACAGTTTTATTAAACCCTTTCGGAAAAACAGAAGTTTTGTGGTCAAATGAAATATTGTTTATCGAAAAATCAACAAGTTTGTCGAATTTGTTGATATTAAGAGTGACTTTATTGTGTATTGAAAATAATTTTTCTACACCGATTGCTGACCAAAAATTAAACCAACGATTATAGGAATAATTTTTTAAATCATTATCTAAATCGTTGGTTATTTCAAGTAATTTTTTAAAAGTATAAGTCGAATATATAAAACTTGTTTTTGCATCCCATTCATCAGATTGTTTTCGACCCCAAGCATAAGGAAAACTTAATCTTTCTTTAAGTTGGTTTTCAAGTCTAATAAAATCCATAAAATCATCAGTTTCTGAATTTAATAACAGAATTTTTTAATCATTCAATTTTAAAACAGCCATAAATGCTTCTTGTGGAATTTCAACATTTCCTACTTGTCGCATTCTTTTCTTACCTTTTTTCTGTTTTTCTAGTAATTTTCTTTTTCTAGAAATATCGCCACCATAACATTTGGCGGTAACATCTTTTCGAAGTGCTTTTATAGTTTCTCGTGCAATAATTTTGGCTCCGATTGCTGCTTGAATCGGAATATCAAATTGTTGTCTCGGGATTAATTCTTTCAGTTTTTCACACATTTTTTTGCCGATATGATAAGCGTTGCTTTCGTGAATCAATGCTGAAAGTGCATCAACATTTGTAGCATTTAATAAAACATCAAGTCTAACTAATTTTGAAGTTCGTAATCCAATTGGCGAATAATCAAAACTTGCATAACCTTTAGAAACTGTTTTTAAACGATCATAAAAATCGAATACAATTTCGGCCAATGGCATGTCAAAAGTCAATTCTACTCGTTCGGTTGTCAAATAAGTTTGATTGGTAATTACACCACGTTTCTCAATACAAAGACTCATTACGTTTCCAACAAAATCAGCTTTGGTAATTATTGTAGCTTTAATATATGGCTCTTCTACCCTATCTAAACTTGATGGATCTGGCAAATCGGTTGGATTGTTGACAATCATAACCGTATCTGGATTTTTCTTGGTAAATGCATGGTAAGAAACGTTGGGAACAGTTGTGATTACTGTCATATCGAACTCACGCTCCAATCGTTCTTGAATGATTTCCATGTGTAACATTCCTAGAAAGCCGCAACGGAAACCAAAACCCAAAGCTGCCGAACTTTCTGGAACAAATACTAACGAAGCATCGTTCAATTGCAATTTTTCCATTGACGAACGTAAATCTTCGTAATCTTCGGTGTCGACTGGATAAATTCCTGCAAAAACCATTGGTTTAACATCTTCGAAACCAACAATCATGTTGGTTGTAGGCGTTTTGGCATCGGTTAATGTGTCTCCAACTTTTACTTCTTTGGCTTCTTTAATTCCAGAAATTAAATAACCAACATCGCCAGCCGAAATTACATTTTTCGGAACTTGATTTAGTTTTAATGTACCAATTTCGTCAGCAAAATATTCATTGCCAGTTGCCATGAATTTTATTTTCTGACCTTTTTTAATTTGACCGTTTTTCACACGAAAAATAACTTCAATTCCTCGAAACGAGTTGTAATGCGAATCGAAAATTAATGCTTGCAACGGTTCATCAACGTTGCCTTTTGGCGGTGGAATTTTCTCGATTATGGCTGCCAAAATATTTTCAACACCAAAACCAGTTTTCCCACTAGCGTGAATAATATCTTCGAGTTTGCAACCCAAAAGATCAATAATATCGTCAGAAACTTCTTCAGGATTGGCACTTGGCAAATCGACTTTGTTTAAGACTGGAATAATTTCTAAATCATTCTCTAAAGCCAAATATAAATTCGAAATTGTCTGAGCTTGAATGCTTTGAGCTGCATCGACAATCAAAAGTGCGCCTTCGCAAGCAGCTATAGATCGTGAAACTTCATATGAAAAATCGACGTGACCAGGCGTGTCTATTAGGTTCAAGATGTATTCTTGCCCTTTATAAGTATATTCCATCTGGATAG
>JAYVBR010000328.1:0-15082 GCA_043750395.1 Bacteroidota bacterium
CAAACCCGTCTTGATGATTGTCTTGCGCTTCGGCATAATTTCGTGAATACTTCAAGCACACTCCAAAAAATTTACCCGAATAAAGTTCGTATAATTCTTTTTGTGACTTGGTATTGCTTTTTAAACAACCTTCTATGAGTAGTTTTAGACTCAAATGATACTATTTTTTTGTTCTATAATTTATAATTTCAATAAAAATTCGTACTTAATGGCTTAAAACAAGATTATGTTTATGTCATTTAATTGTTTTTTTACAATCAGTAGATTCCAAAATTCGAAATAGTTGCGTGAGAAAGTGAAAAAAAGTAAAAAAATGTAAAATAATTTTTAAATAATTAATAATCATTGTTTTACAACTTAACTTTTTTAAAATTTTTGATTTCAAACAAAAAAACCTTCCAAAATATTGAAAGGTTTGTAAATATTTTAAGCTTTTAATTAAATTTTAAAAGTAATAACAGGTCTTTTTGCGTGATTGACAACATCTTCGCTAATACTACCATTAAAAAAATGCGAAATTCCTTTTCTGCCGTGTGTGCTAATTCCAATTAGATCTGCATTTACTTTATTGGCATAATTCAAAATTCCTTTTTCGCGAGTTGTGTCATTGTAAACGTGCGTAGAATAATTTTTTAATTGATAATTAGCTACAAAATCATTCAATATCTTTTCTAATTGTGCCGATGTTCTAAAATTATTTGGTGTATTAACGATTACCAAATGCAATTCTGAACCAAATTTATTTGCAAAGTCTATCACTTTTTCGAATGGTTTTTTTATTTCATCACAAAAATCTGATGCAAAAACAAATTTATCTACATTAAAATTATTCATTTCTTTTTTAACAACCAAAACCGGAACATCTGAAAAGCGAACAACTTTCTCGGTATTTGAACCTATAAAAAGTTCTTGAAAACCACTAGCTCCGTGCGAACCCATTATTATCAAATCGATGTCATTTTTTTTAGTAATATTTATAATTCCTTCAAATGTTTTCTCGAATGTTACAATTTCCGAAACTTCAATTCCGTCCAAATAATCAGCATCCATTAGTTCTTCAAGCGTTTCTATTGCCTTGTTTTTAAAAAACATTAATTCAGGAATATTGTGACCCGAAGTTATTGTATCTCCGCCTTGTCCGGGTAATTCAAGCATGTGCAGAAGAATAATTTCGCCATTGTTTTTTTTAGCAATTTGCGCAGCAACTTTCAATGCGTGTTCTGCGTGTTCAGAAAAATCGGTTGGAATTAAAATGCGTTTCATATATGTTAAATTAAGTTGTTAGCGGTCATATATTTTATCGCTATTTCAAAGGTGTTTGCAAAAGCAAACTTTTGTCAGTTAGCGATTTCATATGTAGTTAGTTAAGATTAGAAAATCAATGAACAAAAACTTTTTTATAAAGGTAATAAATTTTTAATTACAATATGATTTTTATTGTTTAAAAAAAAATACTATATTTGCACCGTTATTTGCTTAAAATAGAATTAATGAGGGAAGCAATGCTTCCCTCTTTTAATAAAATATGACATTTAAAGAAAAAGTTTTAGAATTATTAAACGAAGGTCTAAAAGAAAAAAACTATCTTTTTTTAGTTGACCTAACCATTACCGATGCTATGAAAGTTATTGTAACTCTCGACGGCGATGGTGGTGTAGTTTTGCAAGATTGCATAGATATTAGCCGTGCAATAGAAAATAATTTGGATCGTGAAGAACAAGATTTTTCTCTAGAAGTAGCTTCATTTGGAGTAGGTTCACCATTAAAATTAGTAAGACAATATACTAATAACATAGGCAGAACGTTAATAGTAGAGTTGGCAAACGAAACTATTGAAGCAAAATTAACGCACGCAGAGAACGATTTTATCATACTTTCGTGGATTGCAAGAGAACCAAAAAAATTAGGTAAAGGAAAAGAAACGATAAATAAAGTTCAAGAAATTCCTTATACAGATATAAAACAAGCAGTTGTTACAGTAACATTTTAATTTAGAATAGGCAATGGAAAATTTAGCATTAATCGATTCGTTTTCAGAGTTTAAAGACGATAAACTTATAGATCGCGTAACGCTTATGGCGATTTTAGAAGATGTATTTAGAAATGCATTGAAGAAAAAATTTGGTTCTGATGATAATTTCGATATTATTATCAATCCAGATAAAGGTGATATGGAAATTTGGCAAAGAAGAGTTATCGTAGCCGATGATGATTTAGACTTAGATCATCTTGAAATTACGTTAACCGATGCAAGAAAAATTGAACCAGATTTCGAAATTGGCGAAGAAGTTTCTGAAGAAGTAAAACTAATAGATTTAGGTAGAAGAGCAATTTTGGCATTACGTCAAAACCTTATTTCTAAAATACACGAACACGATAATACTAATCTTTACAAGCAATTTAAAGATTTAATAGGCGATATTTATACTGCCGAAGTGCACCACGTTCGACCAAGAGTTGTCATTTTAATGGACGATGATGGAAACGAAATTGTGTTACCAAAAGAAAAACAAATACCATCTGATTTTTTTCGTAAAGGAGACAATGTTCGTGGAATAATTGAATCGGTTGAGTTAAAAGGAAACAAACCATCGATAATTATGTCTAGAACCTCAGAAAAGTTTTTAGAAAAATTATTCGAACAAGAAATACCAGAAGTTTTCGACGGATTAATATTGGTTAAAAACGTAGTAAGAATTCCAGGCGAAAAAGCAAAAGTAGCCGTAGATTCTTACGATGATAGAATCGATCCAGTTGGTGCTTGTGTAGGTATGAAAGGTTCTAGAATTCACGGAATTGTTCGTGAACTTGGAAATGAAAATATTGACGTAATCAATTATACAAGTAACATTCAATTGTACATTACACGTGCATTGAGTCCTGCAAAAGTATCTTCTATCAAAATAAACGAAGAAACAAAACGTGCAGAAGTTTTCTTGAAACTAGAAGAAGTTTCTAAAGCAATTGGCCGTGGCGGACACAATATTCGTTTGGCGGGTCAATTAACTGGTTATGAACTAGATGTCATCCGCGAAGGCGATACACCTGGAACAACAGCCGATGATGATGATGTTGAATTGACAGAATTTTCAGACGAAATCGAAGCTTGGGTTATCGAAGAATTTGCAAAAATTGGTTTAGATACAGCAAAAAGTATCTTGAAACAAGACGTTGCCGATTTAGCAAGAAGAACCGATCTTGAAGAAGAAACCATCGAAGATGTAATGCGTATTTTGAAAGAAGAATTTGATAATTAATGTTTTAAGATATTAAAAAGGAATAATTTTTGAGATATTAAATTATTAAAAAAAATATTTCCAAAAACTATAAAATAATTAAGTCTTAATGAAACTTAATTTCTGAATAGTTTAAAAAATGATAAAATGCGAATTATTCATTTTATCAAACAAAAATAAAATTGCGTTTTTTTATTTCAAATAAAAAAATTGGATCAATCAAATTCAAGTTATTAGAATTTGATAAAAAAATTAAAAGTAAATTAATAAGGTTATATGTCGGAAGAAAAGATTATTAGAATAAGCAAAGTTTTAGCAGAATTGAACATTTCGTTTAGTACAGCATTTGACGCACTAAAGTCGAAAGGAATAGCTATTGATGCAAATCCGAATGTTAAAATTTCTGACGATGCCTATACTGTTTTATGCAAAGAATTTGCAGGCGACAAAGGTACTAAATCAGCATCTGCTGAAGTTGGTGAAGAAAAAAAGAAAGAAAAAGAAGCTTTGCGTGTAGAACGTGAAAAAGAAATTGACGTCAAACGAATCGCTGACGAAGAACGCCAACGCCAAGAAATTATCAAAGCTAAAGCTGTTGTTTCTGGACCAGTTCAAGTTGGAACAATCGATTTGAGTCCAAAACCAGTCGCAAAAGTTGTTGAAACTCCACAAGAAGTTGTAAAACCTGTTGAAGCCAAACAACCTGTACATGTTGCAGCTCCAGAAAAAATTGACAACCGAGTTAAACTTGTTACTCCTAATATCAAAAAAGATAAAATTGATGCTCCAATTGCAAAAACTGGCGCAAAACCAGTATTTGTTAAAAAAGAAGTTGTTTCTGAACCAGTTGCTAAAAAGAAAGAAGTTAAAGTAGAAGAGATTGTTGTTCCCGACGAATACAACACGCAATACACCAAACTTTCTGGTGCGACTTTAACTGGACAAACTATTGACTTAACACAATTCAATAAACCAAAAAAAACAACTCCACCAAAAATTGTTCCTAACAAACCTGGTGTTCCAGGAGCGGCTGGAGCTGGAGCAAACGCCAATAAAAACAAAAGAAAAAGAATTCCAACCAAACCCGGAGCACCTGGCGCACCTCGTACGCCAGGAAATGCAACAGGTGGCGTTTTTATAAATAGAAACACTGGAGCTGGTGCTGCTGGCGGAGCTGCAAGACCCGGATTTGTAAGAGGAAATCGTCCCGCAATTACTGCAAAAGTAGAACCAACCGAAGAGGATGTTAAAAATCAAATTCGTGAGACTTTAGAAAAACTTCAAGGAAAAGGAAGTAAATCTAAAGCTGCAAAATACAGAAGAGACAAAAGAGACACGCACCGTCAGAAATCTGATGATGAACAACGTGCTATTGACGAAGGAAGCAAAACCATTAAAGTTACAGAATTTGTAACCGTTGGCGAAGTAGCAACAATGATGGATGTGCCAATTACGAAAGTAATCGGAACTTGTATGATGCTTGGAATAATGGTAACAATGAACCAACGTCTTGACGCAGAAACATTGACAATTGTTGCCGATGAATTTGGTTTCGAAGTTGAATTTATTTCTACCGAACTAGAAGATGCAGTAAATGTAATTCCAGATGCCGAAGAAGATTTATTGTTCAGAGCGCCAATCGTTACGGTTATGGGTCACGTCGATCACGGAAAAACCTCTTTACTAGATTATATTCGTGAAGAAAACGTAATTGCGGGAGAATCTGGAGGTATTACACAGCATATTGGTGCTTATGGAGTTACTCTAGAAAGCGGTCAAAAAATTGCTTTTCTTGATACACCAGGACACGAGGCGTTTACCGCAATGCGTGCACGTGGAGCCCAAGTTACAGATATTGCAATTATTGTAATCGCTGCCGATGATGACATCATGCCACAAACTAAAGAAGCAATTTCTCACGCTCAGGCGGCGAATGTGCCAATTATATTTGCAATAAATAAAATCGATAAGCCAAATGCTAATGTCGAAAAAATAAAAGAAAAATTAGCAGGAATGAACTTGCTTGTTGAAGATTGTGGTGGAAAAATTCAATCACACGATATTTCTGCAAAAGTAGGAACTGGTGTAAAAGAATTACTAGAAAAAGTATTGCTAGAAGCCGAATTACTTGACTTGAAAGCCAATCCAAATCGTGTTGCAACAGGAACAGTTGTCGAGGCTTTCCTTGACAAAGGAAAAGGGTATATGTCAACCATTTTAGTTCAAAACGGAACTTTGAAAGTTGGAGATTATATGCTTGCTGGAAAACACCACGGTAAAATTAAAGCAATGCAAGACGAACGTGGAAATATCGTTAAAGAAGCAGGACCATCAACACCAGTATCAGTTTTAGGATTGGACGGTTCGGCAACTGCTGGAGATAAATTTACAGTTTTCTCTGACGAAAAAGAAGCGAAACAAATTGCTGCTAAACGTACACAATTAATGCGTGAGCAATCAGTTCGAGTACAACGCCATATTACATTAGACGAAATTGGTCGTCGTATTGCATTAGGTCAATTTAAAGAATTAAACATTATCTTAAAAGGAGATGTTGATGGTTCGGTAGAAGCATTGTCTGATTCGTTCTCGAAATTATCTACACCAGAAATTCAGGTTAATATTATCCATAAAGGAGTAGGAGCAATCACAGAAACCGATGTAATGTTGGCTTCTGCATCTGATGCGATTATTATCGGATTTAATGTTCGTCCTGCTGGAAACGCAAGACAATTAGCTGACAAAGAAGAAATTGATATTAGATATTACTCAATTATTTATGCAGCAATAGACGATTTGAAAGATGCAATGGAAGGAATGTTGGCGCCAGAAATGAAAGAAGAAGTTCTTGGAACAGCAGAAATTCGCGAAATTTTCAAAATCTCGAAAGTTGGTTCAATTGCAGGATCGATGGTTATGGATGGAAAAATCGTCAAAAACGCCAAAATGCGTTTAATTCGTGATGGAGTAGTTATTCACACTGGCGAATTAATTGCCCTGAAACGTTTTAAAGACGATGTTCGTGATGTTGCCAAAGGTTATGATTGTGGTATTCAAATAAAAGGTTTCAACGAAATCGAAGAACGAGATATTATTGAATCGTACCACGAGGTTGCTATCAAGAAAAAATTGAAATAAGATTTTTTAAGATTTATATAGAAAACGCCTCAAAGAAATTTGAGGTTTTTTTTTGTGGTATTTTTTTATAAATATAAATGTATTATGTTTGTGCAAATTTTAAAAAGTTATGAAAAAAATATTTTTGATTATCGGTCTTTCGCTAATTATTTCTTGTAGTAAAGATTCAGAAGATACACCAATTGTTCCTCCAGCATCAGTTACAGACGATAATTCAATAGCCTATTTTAAAGCAGCGTTAAATGGACAACAGTTTGATTATGTTATGACAAACTCTCTTTTGTCAACCCATGCTTATCAACCTTCAATAAGCATTACTAGTACCAATGTAGAATTTGAAAGAGCATTTAGTTATGGCGCTTTTATGTATCCATATCCAAAAGCAACAAACGGTCCAGAAATTGAATTAAGTTTTAATAATATGTATAAAACTTTTAATTTATCAACTGAAACAGCAGCTTTTCCAAATTTATTTAATCCAATTCCAACTAATTTTTTAACGTCAGATCAAAATTCTATAGGCGGAAAAGGTATTGAATTATCATATACAAATTCATCAGGTACTTATTACAGCACATTAAATGGATCACAAATAGGAAGTTTAATATCTTTTTCGAATGTTAATTTAGTGACTGGAAATTTTAACTTGAAAGCTCAAATAATTACAGGCACAATTAATTGTAAGTTATATAATTATGAAAACCTTAGTGATGTTGTTACAGTTACAAACGGTAAATTTAAACTTATTTTTCAAGAAAATAATTAACTTTTTTAAATTAAAAGGTTCTGTTCTTGAATAATGTTGGTATTTCAAACCCTATATTTTATTGAAATAAAACTTCTTTTTGTCATTTCGACGATAGAAGAAATCACAAAAACTAAGCAACTAATTTGATTTCTCCTATCGTCGAGCCCGAGCTTGACACGATCTTGAAAGTGCGACTGGCGAAGCAATGACAAATCAACATATAAATTATGAAAACCCACAATTTTCTAGAATAAAACCAATTAAAATTAGATCTTAAATAAAACGCCTCAAATGAAAATTTGGGGCGTTTTTTTATAAATAGTAGTTTTGTCAAATTCAAGTCCAAAAAAAATTCTATTTATCAGAAGTATCTATTCTTTCATATTTTTGAGAAATAAAAATAAAATAAGCGTTGACCAGAAAATAAAAAACATTGATTAAAAAGCTGTAATTATATTTTTCGGGTAAGTCAAATTTAAAATGAATAACTAAGGAAATAAATATTATAAACATCCAAAAAAGTATAAAAAAGCCAGTTTGTCCTTTTAAATTATCGATTTGTTTTGCATTACTAAAAAATAAAAAAATTGTGTAATTAAATAGCCAACCTATCATTAAAATTATTAAATCTAAACCTTGGTAAAAGAATAAAACTGGGAAACAAAAAAGCGATAAAGCAGAAAATAAAAATAAACTTACAAATTTGTTTTCCTTGTTTTCTTTGTAAATAAATAATGGGAAATTAAGCATCAATAAGAAAAATGAAACCCAAATATTGATCAAAACATCTATTTCGTGATTAAAATTTATAAAAAACAATTTCAGATTATATCCAGCAATCAATAAATTAATAACTATCGGAATGAAATTAATTTCGCTAATTGGTTTTGCTAACGCTTTGTTTTTTTTGTACTCAATTTTAATATCAGCAAATTTATCTTTCATTAAAGCTCTTTCTGATTTTGTAAGATTTAAACTTTTAATTTCAAATAATTTATTGTGACTAATTATGCTTTTTATCAAATCTCTTTTACCCCAAGCTTTACTGAACAATAATAATAGAATTATCGATACGAATAGTATTGGCAAACTTATAAAAAAATCGTCAAACATAAAAGTATCATTTTAAAATATTGAAAACATTTTTTTTATCTTAAAATAGAAAATTATTTGAAAAATAAAAAAAGGTATAAATAATGTAACAAGGCTTTCTTTCCAAGAATTGTCTAATATTAAGTAAATAAAAGCACAAATTAATTGAGGAACAAACATTAAAATTTTGGCTAAATAATAATAGTTTTTGCTATTTATAAAAAAAATCAACATATTTAATGAAGCAAAAAATACATTTATATACAAAATAACTACAAAAAAAATCACACCTACTTGTGCCATATTATGCATTAATCTATAAGAAAAATTGCTCAAAACTATACTTAAACAACAGCATATAAAAATGTATTTTAATATCTTTAATTTCATTTTTAATTTTTTTACATTTTAAAACATTTCAATAATTGTGAAATAAATCCATAATAAACAACTCAAAAATGGCAGAACTGCAATCATTATTAAAGTAAGATTACGTTGTTTTAATTGACTTTTTCGATGATGATAAACAGATTCAATAATAAGAATTAAAGTCCAAATAATATAAAAAATTAACATCCAAAAAATAATTGACATTATATCGCCAGTGCCGCATCTGCGATTTGGGTCTAACATTGATAATCCGATTGGAATCGAAATAAGCATACCAAAAAACAGAGGAAAAATTCTAATTATTAGATATTTGAATTTTGATGTTTGCATTTTTTAATTTTTTATCAACGATTTTATTTAATTTTTTAATTCAATTAATTCGTCATTTGGTAAATCATATTCGTATAATTTTGGTCGATCTCCGTTTTCATAATACAGCCATTTTAATGTGATTAACTTGTGTTCAAAAATATAAGAAATTCCTAAAACAGTATATTCTTCGCCATTTCTGTTTTGTTGTTCGATAGAATATTCTAATTGATCTTTGTTTTTTATGCTCAATTTTATCGTTTCAACTTTTGAGTTTGCTATATAATCTTCGACCAATAAATACAGTTTGTCTAAATAACCTTGGGAATAATTATTTTCTTTAGACCAATTAAATTTGAGCTGTTTTTTGTATGTTTTTCTGAAAATGGAAACATTGCCATCTATAATTTTTCTAGTTGAAATAATCCAATCTGCAATTTCGGGCGTTTCGCCATCGCCAGCAATATAAATTGTATCATTTTTCCATTTAATTTCAATTAAATCTCCTTTTAAATAACTTCTATCGTCGTTTTTGTCATTTATAAAACCATAATAGTCATTTCCTTTTTTTGCATTTAGCAACATATAATCGCCGTCATCGTTATAATCGAGAAAACTCAAAGTATCAATATTGATTTTTTCTTGGACTTCAATTTCTTTTTTTAATAAAACTGTATTTACTTTTTTTAAATCGATTGTTTTAGATACCTTTTTATTCTTTTCAATACAAGAAAACATTAATAATATTATAAGATATAAATATTTTTTCATAATTATTTTTTCAGGCTTAAAATTAAATCATCTATTTCGGTTTCGGAAAATCCATTACCAATATTGGCTTTTCCACCAGTTATTTCAGAGGCGAATATTGGAGTCGAAACAATTAATTTATTGACTACAATTGCTATTGGTTTTCTGATATTATTTTTAGATAATTCGGCAAGTTTCAAGCTGCCTTTTTCTGTAAAAACGATTTCAATTTCGAAACCACCATAATCAGATACATTTTTATTGACCGATAAAATATCTTTATTGTTTATGCTTGCAGTTTTTGCTAATTTGTATAGTTTCGTGTCGTATTCGTTTTCTTTAAAGTTTGTAACTTCATAAAATCCGTCAGGTCGATCAGCTGCGACTAGTGTTTTTGTGTTATTGATATTTTTTTCGATTTCGACTTTTCCATCATCACATTTTGCTGTAAATATAGGTTTTAGGATGGGTTTATAAATGTTGATTTTTTGTATAGATTTCGATGAAATTAAGGTTCCAAGTTTTCCTTTAAAATTATCTCTATCAATTAATATTATCTGATTTCCTATATTTTTAAATTCCTCATTTGTCAATTCGTCACGTTCTAATTCTTTATTATCAGCAAATCCTGAAGCGTCATTAATCAAGTAAGCTTCGTTTTTTTTAGTTAGCTTAAAACTCATTTTTTCATTAAGTGCGTCAGGATTAGTTACGACAACATATTCATTAAAATTTTTATCTAATTGAAAAGTATAACTCTGTGCTTTGTATGGATATTTGATTCCATAACTACCAAAATTAGAATCAATTGGGCAAGTGATAGTAATCCAGTTAAACTCGCCAATCTTTTTTTTGATTTTGTAACTATCGCCTAAACAATTCGCCCAATCATTAAAAACTGGTTGAAATTCTTTGGCAGCAATAGTGTCTTTTGAAAAATTTATAAAAGCATTTGATTTTGCCAAACCATATGCATTTATGCTAATTGTTTTTAAGTTTTTATTGATTTTTCCGTAAATGCTTATGGCATCTTTATTGTTTTTTGTTTCGGTTAATGAAATGTTGTTTTTATCAATTGCTGTCCATTTGCCGGTTTTGTAACCGGCATAATAAAAAATATAAAATTCGTTATTCGGTTTTACAATTAGCGACGAATGTGGCATATCTACTCCGCCATCTCGCAAATTATAACTTCCTACAAATTGCGCATTTAAGTTTGTTATTAAAAATAGTGTAATTAATAATGCGTAATAGTTTTTTTTTATGTTCATTTTTTTTGGTTTTATCTATAATTTTTCTTTAGATTATACTAATTCAGAATTTTGAATATCTTTTAAATCTATTTTAGAATCCCAAAAATAAATTCCATTTTTATCTTTTGCATTGCAAACACAATCTTCTTTGGTTTTAAAAGTTTTATAGTCAGCCAGTGTCCATTTTCAATGCTCGCTCGCCATAAATGTTGTTTTTGTCTTTTGCGTAACAATCTCCAATTATTCTTAAGGTCTTTACATCTGCATTTTCAATTATTGAAAAGTTACCGCCATCAATCATATATAAATGAGTATAAATATGATTTTTATCTTTATAAAATGAACTTCCTAAAAATTCAAACGTTAATGTATTGATTACTGATTTTAAACTTTCGCCATCGCAACAAATTGTTGAGATATATTTATCAATCGTAATTTCTTGCTTTGTTCCTTCTTGTGTCTTGAGTCCTAAATCGCCATTTTTAGATTTCCATAAAACATAATTCGTTTTCTTCCAATCTAAATCTTTATTTATACTGTCTATTTTTGATTTATAATTACTTATTCTCTTGACTCTTGCATTCTAAATCGAATCTTTTTTATTTTCAACTTTTCAATCTTTAAATTTTTGCAACCAAATAGACCGAAAATCAATACACTTATTTTTAATATTTTTTTCATCATTCTCGATTTTTTGAATTTGAAATTTTGTAATATTTTTTCTAAATAATAAAAATTCAATTGTCGCAATAATAAGGTAAACTATTGATAAAAGTAAAATAGGTTTCAATATACTTTCATTATTCGAATAAATAGCAATCAATAAATTTACAAGTAAAAATACAACGCAAATTAAGGGCAATCCAAAAAAGGTTAAAAACGAATAAAAATAATTAATTCTGATTTTGTCTATTAAATTCAGAAAATAAGTTATTGAGCAAACAACCATTGCGGACAGAAATACTAATTTAAAATAAAATTCTAATAATATTAGTAAAATGGTAAAAAAATTTTCAACCCAAGTGCAATCATTTGATTCTGTTTCTTTAATAATAAATGCGTAGGCATAGAATAAAATAATACTTAACAGCAAATTAATTATCCAAAATTTTAATATAATTTTTTTCATTATTTAGACTCAAATTTAGTTACATAATCATATCCAAATATTCCTTTGCTTTTGCATAATTTAACTTTCCCTGTTCCTAGTAATTGCAAATACAAGTCTGTTTCAATTTCAAATGTTTGGTTTTGGTTGTGCTCAAGTTTCAAGTCAATTGTAGGATCGCTACGACTTCTTCCGCTTCCGCCCTCATAATTAATCTTTTGAATAGAATAGTTTTTACAAATTACAATATCATCTGTTAATTTACGATTTAATAAATTGACTGTTGTCGCAATAAAAAATGCTATTGACATAAAAATTTGAAAATTAAGAATTAATTTTCTTTTGCTTTGAGAATAAAATAATGGGTTTTCGTAATTTAAAAATACAAGAAAAACAGTTGCAATAATTGCGCCAACAAACAATGATCTATAAAAAAGTTCTAAACCATTTATTGTATATAAAATTGCTTTTTTTTCATACAATAAAAAAAGTAGGTTAAAGAAGAAAAACACAACCGAAAAATCATCTAAATTATTTAAACCATTATCTTTAGTTTGTATGTTTTTCATATACTTTATTTATTAGGCTTTACCAAAAAAGCCAAAGGATATTTTTTCTTTAAATCTACCAAGTTTTTCTCAGCTTCAATTCTTGTCTTGTAACTTCCAACCCAGACCTTATATATAGGTGTAACAAAAACTATTGTTCCATCGCTGTTTTTATTATTTTTCTTGTAATCAGACAAGGTGATTTTCGCAGTTTCGGTGTCGCCATTATAGATTTGAATCTTATAACGATTATTTACAGTTATTGAATTGCTGATTTTTCGTTTTTCATTCAATAATTGTTCGAATTTTTCATCTTGATTGACATTTACTCCTGTTTGTGAAAATAATTTCGATGTTGCTACAAATGATAAAATGATTAATAAAAGACTTGTTTTTAACGTTAAAATTTTCATAAAGCGATGATTTTCTTGCAAATGTACAATTTATTGAATAAATGATTAATCAGTTCGTTATTTAGAATTAATATAAATTGAATTTAAGTCATATTTTGGTTTTTAAGAGTAATTCTTATGTCGTATTTTTGTCCAAGTTTTAAAAAAAAGTGTTTACTTTTTAGTTTAAAACTATTAATAAAAATCACATTACATACTTAAGTCGATAATAATTACATATATGAAAAAGGTGGGAACCCCTAATTCGATTACCAAGAACCTAATTTTCAGCCTAGCTTTTTCGCTAAGTTTATCTTTATTTTCTTTCTCTCAAGATAAAGTTGTTGCACCAGCGGTAACTGCCGTAGCTCCTGTTGATGTAGTCGCACCAGCAGCGGGCGCAGGAGATCCAGCAAAAGGAAAAGAAATTTTTAACGCCAATTGTGCGGCTTGTCATAAGCTTGATGCGAAAATGACTGGTCCAGCTTTAAGAAACGTTGGTGCTAAGTATGACAAAGAATGGCTTTATAAATGGATTGCGAATAGTCAAGCCTTAATAAAATCAGGCGATGCGCAAGCAAATGCAGTTTGGAATGAGTACAAGCCATCAGTTATGAATAATTTCCCTCAATTATCTAAAGGAGATATTGATAATGTTATTGCTTATGCAGGCGAACCAATCGCTATAGTAGCTCCTCCAATTAATCCAATTGAAGGTAAAGAATCTTCAACTAGTGGAATTTCAAACAATTTAATTCTTGGTGCTTTAGGTTTAGTAATGGCAATATTGGTTTTAATGTTGTTTCTAGTAAACAACGTTTTAACTAAAATCGCCAAACAAAATGGCATTGAAGTTGAAAAAATTGTCAAAACACCAACTACACCAATTTGGGTTGCGTTTGCTAAAAATCAATTCTTAGTTTTAGTTTCTGCTATCTTGATGATATTAATGGGTGCTTATTTTGCCTATTCGTTTATGATGAATATTGGTATCGACCAAGATTACGAGCCAATTCAACCTATTCATTATTCACACAGAATTCACGCAGGAAGCAATAAAATAGAGTGTAAATATTGTCACTCATCTGCACAAGTAAGTAAACATTCTGGAATTCCTTCTTTAAATGTATGTATGAATTGTCACAAACAAATTGCAGAAGTTTCTGATACTACTGCAACTGCCGATTATTCTAAATCATTTTATGATGGCGAAATCAAAAAATTATATAAAGCAGTAGGTTGGGATCCAGCAACTCAAAAATATACAGGAAAAACCGAGCCAGTAAAATGGGTTCGTATTCATAACTTGCCAGATTTTGTTTATTTCAATCACTCTCAACACGTTACTGTAGCGAAAATTGAATGTCAGACTTGTCACGGACCAGTTCAGACTTACGAAATAATGAAACAATACTCTAAATTAACAATGGGTTGGTGTATCAATTGTCACCGTGAAACCGAAGTTAAAATGGACGGAAACGAATATTACACAAAAATTCACGAAGAATTATCCAAAAAGTATGGTGTTCAAAAGCTAACAGCTGCGCAAATGGGTGGTTTGGAATGCGGAAAATGTCATTACTAAAAAAAATGTTTAAAGTTTAAGGTTTCAGGTTATCGAAACTTGAAACAAAACAAACTTGAAACGAAGAAAACAATTTTACGAAGCTAAATATTTATATATAATATGTCATCAAACAAAAAATACTGGAAAAGTGTTGAAGAACTAAACGAAAATAGTTCTATTGTTGAGGCACTTAGAAATAACGAGTTTGTGGAAGCAATTCCTACTGATGAGTTTTTAGGAGACAAAGAATCTCTTTCATCTTCATCGACAACACGTCGTGATTTCTTAAAGTACGTCGGATTTAGTACTGCCGCTGCATCATTAGTTGCTTGCGAAGGTGCTGTTCACAAATCAATACCTTATGTAAACCAACCCGAAGAAATCATTCCAGGTGTTGCCGATTATTATGCAACTTCTGTTTTTGATGGTTATGATTTTGCTAATTTATTAGTAAAAAATCGTGAAGGTCGTCCCGTAAAAATTGATAACAATAATTCTGAAGGAGCAAGATTTTCTGCTAATGCAAGAATCCACGCTTCTATATTATCATT
>JAYVBR010000329.1:0-6809 GCA_043750395.1 Bacteroidota bacterium
AAAATTGGAGTTAAATAATGGTTCAACCAACTGTTTCCTGGAAGCGAAATTAATCCACCAACTGCAGCCAACATCGCTAAAATTATTAGTGGAAAAGTAATCAATGCTGGACTTTCGTGCAAATGAGATTTTTGTTTTTCGGTTCCTCTAAATTCTTTAAAGAAAGTTAAATACATTAATCTAAACATATAAAAAGCAGTTAAAATCGATGCAATTGAACCAACAACCCAAAGAGCAATATTTCCGTGAAATGCGGTCATTAATATTTCGTCTTTCGACCAAAATCCTGCAAAAGGAAAAATTCCTGAAATTGCCAATGTCGAAATCATCATTGTCCAAAACGTAATTGGCATCACTTTTTTCAATCCGCCCATATTTCGCATATCTTGTTCGCCGTGCAATGCGTGAATCACCGAACCTGAACCTAAGAACAGACAAGCCTTGAAAAATGCGTGTGTAATTACGTGAAAAACAGCAACTTCGTAAGCGCCAAGACCAAGAGCCAAAAACATTAATCCTAATTGTGAAACGGTCGAATAGGCCAAAACCTTTTTGATATCATTCTGAACCAAGCCAATAGTTGCAGCAACTAAAGCCGTAATTGCCCCAACAACTGATATTATAATTTGAACTGAATAAGCCAAATCAAATACATAATTCAATCTAGTAATCATAAAAATTCCCGCAGTTACCATTGTCGCAGCGTGAATCAATGCCGAAACTGGTGTTGGTCCAGCCATTGCGTCTGGCAACCAAGTATATAACGGAATTTGTGCCGATTTTCCGCAAGCACCAATAAACAAGCAAAATGCTGCAATCGGAATCATTTCAGTATGCAATCCTTTATCATCGGCAATTGCCATTTGTAATGTTGTGTAATCTAAACACCCGAAGCTATATGCCAAAATAAATATTCCAATTAGCAATCCTAAATCGCCAATTCTATTCATAATAAATGCTTTTTTAGCAGCATCGTTATAGTCTTGGTTTTTATGCCAAAAACCAATCAATAAATACGAACATAAACCAACGCCTTCCCAACCGATGAACATTACAAGCAAATTATTTCCGACAACAAGTGTTATCATAAAGAAAATAAACAGGTTTAAATAAGCAAAAAACTTATTCATATTCTCGTCATCGTGCATGTAACTTATAGAATACAAATGTATCAGCGAACCAATTCCAGTTACAAACAACAACCATAATAATGACAATTGATCAAAAAGAAATCCAAAATCTACTGAAAATTTTTCTAAAGAAATCCAATCAAATAATGAAATTTCAATTGCTGTTTTAGAATGATTTATATCAAGAAATAATATTAAAGTAACTATAAAAGAAGTAATTACTGCAAATGTGCCAATGTAACCCGAAACATTTTTCGAAGCATTTTTACCGAAAAAAACATTGAATAAAAATCCAACAAACGGCGATAGCAATAATATAAGTGATAAAATTGTGTTATCCATTGTGGCTTATCCTTTTAAGTTTTTTAAATTATCAATATCAATCGAGCCTAAATTCCTGAAAACCGAAACCAAAATTGCCAGACCAACAGCAACTTCTGCGGCAGCAACAGCCATCGAAAAGAACACGAAAACTTGTCCGTTTGCATCTTGATGATAAGTCGAAAACGCCACAAACAAAAGATTAACGGCATTGAGCATAATTTCTATCGACATAAATACGATAATGGCATTTCTGCGGTACAAAACACCAAAAATTCCAATACAGAACATAAGTGCTGATAGGAAAATATAGTTTTGAATGCCAATTTCTTGTAAAATATTTTGCATTTTTATTTTTTAAGTTCTTCTTTTTTAGACAATAAAACCGTTCCAATCATCGCAACTAATAACAATATTGATGCATATTCAAACGGAACCATAAAACCTTCCTTGTCGTCCAACAAAACGTTTCCTAGTTTTTTAATTGATTGATAATCAGTTCCTGAAACATCATATTCTGCAATAAACGGAACTGCATTTGTGAATATCAAAACCAATATTACACAAATAGAAACAAATGAAACAATTGCGCCCAAACGAGTAATTCTGGGCTTGTGAACTTCGTTTTCTTTGTTCAAATTCATTAACATTATCGTAAACAGAAACAAAACCATAATTGCTCCAGAATAAACAATTATTTGAACAATTGCCAGAAATTGCGAGTTCAATAATAAGAAATGAAATGCGATTGTAAAAAAACAAACTACCAAATAAATGGCACTGTGAATTGGGTTTTTACTGTAAATTGTCATAAAAGCAGTTCCAAGTGTGACTGCCGAAAGCAAGTAAAATATAATTAAAAAAGTACTCATTAGTTTGCGTTTTGTAATTGAGAATTTTGCATCGCAATGTCCAACGGCATTACCAATCTGTCTTTTCCGAAAATAAAATCTTCGCGTTTGCCACTCGATGGCACCAAAACTTTTGATGTTGTCAAATAAATCGCGTCTTTCGGGCAAGCTTCTTCGCACAAACCACAAAAAATACAACGCAACATATTTATCTCATAAATCGAAGCATATTTTTCTTCACGGTACAAATGTTTTTCTTCTTTCGTGCGTTCCGCAGCCGTCATTGTTATTGCTTCCGCAGGACACGAAAGCGCGCAAAGACCACAAGCCGTGCAGTTCTCACGACCTTGTTCATCTCGTTTCAGTTGGTGTTGCCCACGATAAACTGGACTCATTTCTCGAACTTGCTCTGGATAATGAATCGTTGCTTTTTTTCTAAAAAAGTGTTTGATAGTAATCAAAAGCCCTTTAATGATGGCGATCAAGTACATACTTTCGAAAAAAGTCATCTCTTTGTTCGAGACTTGTTTTTTGCTTCCAGAAAGCGAAATTGTTTGTATTGACATTTTTTAATTTATTTTTTTATTTGAAGCCAATCCTGCTATTCGCTACAATCTTTTTTAAAATTTGCTTGCTTCGCCGCAATTTTTAAAAAAGGATTTCCGCTTCTATCAGGGCTAGGGCAATCCGTTTAATTTCAACTTTTTAATTTTTATAACCAATTTTTGTTCTTTCAACTTTATTTTCGTGTTTCTCCATCATTTCATCGAGATAACTAAACAAAAGTTCTACATTTTTGTCATTATTATCTAATCGCTTTTTGATTTCTTCAATATCAATTTTCGATGTCAGATTATTTGATAAAAATTCTCTCATACTTACAAAAATTTCAATAATTTTTATACTCATTTGAGTTGCTTTATCACTTTTTACAACATTTGACAATTGCAAAATTCCGTGTTCTGTAAAAACATAAGGCAACGAGCCACCTAATGCTTGTTTAGAAGGTATCGCATTTTGCGATACCATAATTTCTGTTTCGATTTCATTCAATCTAAACATAAAATGCTCAGGAAATTTATCAAGGTTTCTGGCAACTTGTTGTCTTAATCTAAGTGGAATAGTGTCAAATAATACCGCCAAATCCCTATCTAACATAACTTTTTGATTTCTAATAAAATATATTTTATTAGAAATTAATTCGTCTGGAATTATTGATACTATATTACTCATCAATTTGATCATCAATGGTATCACATTTTGTGATACCTTTAGTTTTACTTTATATAATTTTATTTAAATAATTGTTTTTCAATAATTTAAAAAATAAATATATTAATTTAAACTACATTTTTAATGCTTTTTACTTCATAAGGTGTCGCAAAATGCTACACCTTAATATTCATTTTGAGGTGCCAAATTGACTCCTCAAGATTTAAAATCCAAAATAAGTTGCAATCTCGCTTCGTAAAAGCACAATTCCAACAACTACAATATTTGCAATCGACAACGGAATCAATATTCTCCATCCCAAATTCATTAATTGATCATATCTAAAACGTGGAATTGTCCAACGTATCCACATAAAGAAAAATATGAACCCACAAATTTTTGCAAATAAAACAATAATTCCGAGAATATTACCAATATTTATGCCCCAATTTTCAACAATCCAACTCATTCCTGGATAGTTGTATCCACCAAAGAACAAAACTGCCAATATTGTTGAAGAAATAAACATATTTGCATATTCAGCAAACAAGTAAAATCCCATTTTCATAGATGAGTATTCAGTATGATATCCACCAATTAATTCGGTTTCGCATTCTGCTAAATCAAATGGAGTTCTGTTGGTTTCTGCGAATGCACAAATCAAGAAAATTAAAAACGATAATGGTTGATAAAAAACATTCCAATCCATTCCCGCTTGTTTCAATGATATTTCTCGTAAACTCAATGTTCCCGTCATCATTAAAAGTGCAATCATTGATAGTCCCATCGCAACTTCATAAGAAACCATTTGCGAAGCAGCACGAACAGCACCCATCAACGAAAATTTGTTGTTAGATGCCCAACCACCTATCATAATTCCATAAACTCCAACCGAAACTACTCCAAAAATATACAATAATGCCACATCAATATCGGTTGCTTGAAGTAAAATATCTTTACCAAACAAATGCAATCTGTCGCCCCAAGGAATCACGGCGCTAGTCATCAATGCTGTGGTCATTGCAATTGCAGGACCAACCATAAACAAAACTTTGTTTGGTGTGTTAGGTTCAAATTCTTCTTTGGCAAATAATTTCATTCCATCGGCAAGTGGTTGCAATAATCCGCCCCAGCCAGCACGGTTTGGACCAACTCTATCTTGTAAAAAGGCAGCAACTTTACGTTCCGCCCAAGTAGAATACATCGCCATTAACATTGTTATTGCAAAAACTGCAAAAATAACAACACTTTTTTCTATAATAAATGCAGTTTCCATTTCTTAAGAATTTTTATTTTTAACTAATGGAATATCCGACATACTGATTTTATTTCGGTCTTGTTCGCGACCTTCAAGAATGAATTCTTCGGTGGCGATTTCGACTTTTTCTAATTTTTGAGTATAATTATTTTGTGCAATAACAGAATCTTTTTCTACTTTTCTTGGTCCTTCGATAGTCCAATCGGCAACATTTTTGTGGTCAAAACGACAACCATTGCATATGAATTCATCTACTTCGTGGTATTCATCTTTTCTACCAGTTATTCGCTGAATTTCTCCGCCAAACATCCAAGCAGTAACTTTCCCTGAACATTTGTCGCAATCTCTGTGTGCGTTATAAGGTTTGTTGAACCAAACACGTTGTTTGAACCTGAAAGTTTTATCTGTTAATGCGCCTACTGGACAAACATCAATCATATTCCCAGAAAATTCATTGTCGATTGCCTTGGAAATCATTGTCGAAATATTCGAATGATCGCCACGATCCATAACGCCGTGAACTCTATCATCACACAATTGATCGGCAACCTGAACGCAACGTTGACACAAAATACAACGATTCATATGCAACTGTATGTTTGGACCAATGTCTTCAGGTTCAAATGTTCTTTTTTCTTCAATGAAACGAGATTTTGGGTTTCCGTGTTCAAAACTTAAGTTTTGCAAATCGCATTCGCCTGCTTGATCGCAAACTGGGCAATCTAGCGGATGATTTATCAACAAAAATTCTGTTACTGATTTTCTTGCTTCTTGAACTCTAGCTGATGCCTTGCTGGCAATTTCCATTCCGTCTTGGCAACCTGTTACGCACGATGCCATTAGTTTTGGCATTGGTCGTGGGTCGACTTCGCTGCCTTTGGTTACGTCAACAAGGCAACAACGGCATTTGCCGCCGCTTCCTTTTAATTTAGAATAATAGCACATTGCTGGCGGAACTAATTCGCCACCAATAATTCTTGCTGCTTGCAAGATTGTGGTTCCTGGTTCGACTTCGATGCTTTGTCCGTCTATTGTTACTTTCATCTACCGATATTTAACTCCTACGGAGTAGTTTTTTAAATTTTTTGAAATTCATCAATATTAAATTGATATTTCTTTTGTAAAATGTATTCTAATTGTCTTTTTAATTTTGAAATATGATTTTCATCATTATTAAAATTGTCAAAAACATAATTTATTAAATCTTTCATCATTTTCAGGTTTTAAAGTTTTTGATTTTTTCTTAAATTCATTAAAATCAATAAAACCAAAATCTATTACCTTAACGTTTCTTGTATTTAAATACTCTTCAATCCAATTTTCAAATTCTTTAGGACCGATTAAAATTAAAAATTGATGCTTAATATTATGCTTCAAAATTTTTAAATTTTCACTTTCAAAAATTTTATCAAATCCATTTATCTTCTGATTATCATCATCAATATCGATAATTCCTATACTAAAATTTCCTTTACTTCTTTCTAAAACCCCTTTTAATACTTCTTGCTTATTTTTTTCTTTTCTTATTAAGTTACTATCATTTATTAACCTACCAAAAAAGTATTTATCTGCCCAACATTCTACACCAATTAATTTCATATTAAAAACTAATTAGATTCCCATAAACTTTCAAAATTAAAAAAAGCATTCATACCAAACTCATATACATCATCATTTTTTTCCTTATCCAATAGTTTTACTTTGGTTTCGCCATCAACATTATTTACCAAATAAATGTTAGTGTTTTTGTTACTTTCTTCATCTCTCAAAAATTCTTGAATAATGAAATCACTATGGGTAACTATAAAAAACTGATTGTCATTTTCATCATATTTAACCGAATTAGTGAATTCTTGAATATAAGGCTCAAAACAATGTGCTTCAGGTTCTTCTAGCAACAAAACGGATTTTCTATTACTTAAAATTACTGCTTTGTAAAAAACCAATCTTTGTAAAGTGTCAGCAATTAAACTGTAAGGCAATGTAAAAACCGTTCCATCTTGATATTCTTTAAATATTTTTAACTCATTTGTTCCT
>JAYVBR010000330.1:0-6809 GCA_043750395.1 Bacteroidota bacterium
AACACCGTCATTTTGCAAAGCGATTAAATTGGTTGGCATTATGGTTTCCCAAGTTTCTTCTACTACATATTCTTGTTCCTTGATTTCGTCAACCAATGATAAGTACATTGGGTTGCCCAAAACAGGCATTTGTCCGCCTTGCCAAATTTGTCCAAATGCCATAAAGTGCATTATTGCATCTTCGAAGCCAGGTTTTACGGTTACAACCACTCGCGCCATTCCGGCTTGCATAAAACTTCTAAATGTTGGGTCGTTGCTTTCGTATTGGTACAAGTCTTTCCACTCGTCTTTGTTGCCCCAATAATAGGGATAAAAGTTGTAGGACATTAAATTCCACTCAAAAGCTTGCTCCATAAACTTGGCAAAACTGGTGTAATCGTCCATTTTTTGGTCCACATTGACTTTAAATGTTGTAAACGATGGTTTTGGTAAATGGTTGTACATCGGCAAACCAAATTGTCTGTTGGTATTGGCATTGGTGTCGTCTAATAAATAAGAAATACAATTTTTACGAAGTATTAATTGTTCGGTTTGGCGGTAAAACAATGGGTTGCTGTCTAAAAATTTGGCTGTTTGTTTTGCATTAAAATCTTCTGATTTACGGTTATAAGCTTCTATAATTGCTTCGAAAGTTTCTTTTTTCCATTTGTTTTTTGCGACTTCTTTTAGTTGACATTTTATAGTAACATTTACTACAACAGAATGATGACCTAAAATTTCGATATTTACAGGTACTTCTTTTATAAACTTATCGATTTCAATAAATGTATTATTTATAACTAATTTATTGCCAACCACTCCAATAAGCGAGACTGCCCAAGCTGGTCCATATATTCCTTGTTGGTTTCCACTGAAAAAGGCTTTTGCTTCTATTGATTCATAATCGTCGGGTAAACTTATCGCTCCTGTAATTGCAAATACTGAATCTCTGGTTTTTTCAACAAAACTATATGCTTTACCGATTGTTATGTATTCTTCTGGGCAGGTATTTACTTTTGCATTGTAGTTAGAAGCCCATTGCATATAGGTGCTTTTTTCAATGGCATTAAAATCAACTAAGCCTATAGTTCTTGGGTCGATTGGCATCAAACTTTTATTAGTAGCACTTGCTTCTAGTCCCAAAAGGTGCAATCTGCTTGGTTGTGGCACCATAAATTCATACATTAATCTCTTGCCGTAATTAAAAACTTGGTTTTTATAAACTGCATTTACAAATCTATAAACACTCGAAATGTTATATATACTGTTGCGATTGTCATAAATATGGGTGTTGGTTTCGGTAAAACTTTCGGTAATTTTAGTTACTTTTTCTGAACGTTGTTTGGTTACAATTCTTTCCATTGCCCGTTGTGTCATTTCTTTGGCTTGGGTAATGGTTTGGCGGTTGCTTTCTTCTTTAGAAATATTCGAGGCATAATTGCCTCCTGAATCGAACGATGTTGTGCCATAATTTCCTTGCACATTTGCAAAAGCACCTGTTTGGGTTTGTTCTTGAATCATATTGGCAATTTCGTTTTGCATATCGAAACGTTGCGTAGAAACGGTGTCTGACAATTTTTCGGATTCGGATTCGTTTGTTAATGTCAACGTATTTTCTTCAACTCTTTTTTTCTCAGTTGTTTTGCTTCTGAATTCCGATGCCATTACGTTTTCGATATGGGCAACTTCGCCAGCGTCATAACAACAAACTTTGGAAACTACTTTTTTGTAATCGGCAATGCCAAGCTGTTTGAAACCAAAACCTTTTGGTATGAAATCGTCTGGATCATCATTCGATTCTTGGTTTTCAAGATTGCCATAAGAACATTGCAATGAATTATTCAAAGCAAAATCATCTAACAAAATATTGTAGTATTGATTGTTAGAAAGTTTAATTTCTGCCGAAAAACCAACTACTAAATTATTCAAAACTTGGGCGAAACCATAAATTCCAAATAAATCGGTAAGCGTTATTATATTTCCTGATTTGGAAGCAGTGTAAGTATAGTTTTGCGCAACAGTTCCATCTGCTAAATGTAATTTATATAAAATTCCAGAAATGTTTAAACTTTGGTCAGGAATATTGAATACTGCCGTTAGTTTGTAAATATTTCTATTAGGTAATCCAGTATGACATACTCTAAAAGTTAAATTACTAGCAACTCTATTTGCAAATGGAATTGTAACATCGCCAATAGTAAAAACCGGATTTGCAAATTGTTTTTTTGATAAAATTACATTCTGATTTTCTACAATATCATTTTCTAGAAAATTGATTATCTCATCGATTGTATCTATTTCTTGGTCATCATTTAAAATTACTTCAACAATAAAAAAAGTATTATCTGTTAAATTTTCTTTTAAATATTTAATATCAGTTGCTTTTGGATATTCAAAAACAAATTCGGGCAATTCTGGATATTGAACATCGGGCTGGTTGCAAAAATCGTTCGGGTCATAATTTTCGTCACGTGGAATTTTGCACATTTCACGTCTCAATTTATTATATTCTAATTGGTATTTAGCAATTATAGGTTTAATTTTTTTCTGATAAGCTTCATTAGCAGTTGTTAAACTTTGCTGTTTTGCTTTTTGATATTTGTTATCTAACTTTTTTAATTCAACAATTGCAGTTTCATAATCTTTAATATTCAAGTTTTTATTTGCAATTTCAGATGCTTCAATAATTTCTGAAGAAACAAATTTGTTTTCTTGCAAAGCAATTTTGTTTTGATTGCTATTATTAGATTTCGCAACGCTATCTTCAAAAATATAGGTAGGCAAAACTACTTTAGCATTTGCCAAATCCATAATGTATTTTAAAACTTCATTGTCTTTTTTAGTGTCAATGTGTTTTAATAAATTTTGCAACACTAACATTTGAATAATGCCATCTTTAATATAATGATTTTCATTTTTTATAACATTTGCAAAAAGATTATCCCATAATGAAAGTTCTAATGTTAAATCTAAAATTTTTGCAGTTTTAACTTTTTTTAATATTTCAGTTGGTTTTGCAGTTTTTCTATTTATTGTCAACCAATCTGCAATTTCAAAAAATGGTTTGTTTTGTTTTTCTAGTTCTATTTCACTTTCAAAACTAACAAAACTAGCAACACCAATTTTTAATGCTTCTTGATTAGAAACCGTTGCATTTTTATTTTTAATAATCCTATAAAAATGTCCTTTTTCTTTAAATGTTAAATCTTTCTCGTTTTCAAAATAAAACACAAATCTGTTTGTTTGTTTTTCTTTTTTAGATCGTTCTGGATTTCTAACACTTACGATTCTGTAAAGTGTGTGTGTGTGTGTCCATAGTTATAAACTTTTTTTAGATTGTTAAATTATTTTATAAATGTATAAATAAAACTAATTACTTTAACAATATATAACTACTATTTTTAAAAATTATTGTATGCCAAAAAAAAATTCCCAAAAGAAAATTTTCTTTTGGGAATTTTAAATTTTATGAATAGGTGTTTTACAATGAAGTCTCTTCTTGCAAGTTTTTATCAAACTCACGTTTTCCGAAAATCAATTCTAAATCATCTTTAAAAATAACTTCTTTTTCTATTAGAATATCAGCAAGCTGGTTCAACTTGTCTTTGTTATCTTCTAGAATTTGAATAGCTCTTTGGTATTGTCCTTCGATTAACAATGAAATTTCTTTGTCGATAATCATTGCAGTATCTTCAGAATAAGGCTTCGAGAAATTGTATTCGCTTTGACCTGACGAATCATAATAAGTAATATTACCTATTTTATCATTCAACCCATAAACCGTAACCATTGCTCTGGCTTGTTTGGTAACTTTCTCTAAATCGCTCAAAGCACCAGTCGAAATTTTATCGAAAATTACTTTTTCGGCTGCTCGTCCGCCCATTGTTGCGCACATTTCGTCTAGCATTTGGTCTGGTCGAACAATTAACCTTTCTTCTGGCAAGTACCAAGCTGCGCCCAAACTTTGTCCACGAGGAACAATTGTTACTTTAATAAGAGGTGCTGCGTGTTCCAACATCCAACTTACGGTTGCGTGACCCGCTTCGTGAATGGCGATTGCTTTTTTCTCTTCTGGAGTCACAATTTTGTTTTTCTTTTCTAAACCTCCAACTATTCTATCAACCGCATCAAGAAAATCTTGTTTGTCAACTGCAGTTTTATCGTGTCTTGCGGCAATTAATGCGGCTTCGTTACAGACATTGGCAATATCTGCACCAGAAAAACCTGGAGTTTGCTTTGCTAAAAAGTCCAAATCAAGACCTTCTACTTTTTTCAAAGGTTCTAAATGTACTTTGAAAATTTCTGCGCGTTCGCGAATGTCTGGCAAATCAACATAAATTTGTCTGTCAAAACGTCCTGCACGCATCAAAGCTTTGTCTAAAACGTCAGCACGATTGGTTGCAGCTAAAACAATTACGTTGGTATTGGTCCCAAAACCATCCATTTCGGTAAGCAACTGGTTTAATGTATTTTCACGTTCGTCATTTCCGCCCGACATCGCATTTTTTCCTCTTGCTCGACCAACTGCATCGATTTCATCAATGAAAATAATAGCTGGTGATTTGTCTTTGGCTTGTTTGAACAAATCTCTTACTCGAGACGCACCAACGCCAACAAACATTTCTACAAAATCTGATCCAGACAATGAGAAAAATGGAACGTTTGCTTCGCCCGCAACTGCTTTGGCTAACAATGTTTTTCCTGTTCCTGGAGGACCAACTAGTAATGCTCCTTTCGGTATTTTACCTCCAAGATTTGTATATTTCGATGGGTTTTTTAAGAATTCTACAATTTCTTGTACTTCTTCTTTTGCGCCTTCCAATCCAGCAACATCTTTAAAAGTTGTTTTGGTGTCTTTTTTCTCGTCGAATAATTTAGCTTTTGATTTTCCGATGCTAAAAATTTGTCCACCTGGACCATTTCCACCTGACATTCTGCGCATTATGAAAATCCAAACTCCTATAAGTAATACAAACGGTAAAGCTTGCCATAATAAATCTACCAATTGATTTTTGGCTGCAAAACTATAATCTTTTAATTTTCCTTCGGTTCTGGCTTTTTCTAATTGATTTTGGAATATTTCATCGTTTCCAATCTGAACAAAATAATGTGGCCCTTTATTGGGTTTTTTAAAAGCATTCAACTGAACTTTTTTGTGTGTTGCTGATGCTAATGAAGTTTTTGTCAAAAATATTTCGGCCATAGTTTTTTCGTAAACTACGACTTTTTCTATTTCAGATTTATTCAAAAAAGTGTTGAATTCTGATGATGAAATTTTCTTTGGATCAGAAATTTCCATATCGGTTTGAGAAAAATTCCAAGCAAAAAGAGCAATAATTATGGCTCCATAAATCCACCAAGGGCTAATTTTAATTTTTTTTGGATTTGGTTTGTTGTTTTCGGTTGCCATCTAAGTTTTTAGTATTTATTTTCGATTAAAGTAATTTTGGCATCGCCCCAAAGACTCTCAATATTATAATATTCACGAATGTGTTTCTGAAAAACGTGAACTACAACGTTAACATAATCCATTAAAATCCATTCAGAATTGTCGCTGCCTTCAACGTGCCAAGGTTTGTCTTTTATAGATTTTGAAACAGTTTTTTGAACAGAACTCATTATTGCATTGACTTGTGTATTCGAATTTCCGTTACAAATCACGAAATAATCGCAAGAAGAATTATCAATTTCTCTTAAATCCATTATGTTTATGTCTTCGCCTTTTACTTCTTCGATTCCCAAAATGATGTTTGCTAACAATTCATCATTATTTATTTCTTTCTTACTCATTTATTTTTGTGTATAGTTTGCAAAGTTACCATTTTTTAAGCTTATTTTTGATATCAACATAATATAATATTTGGTTAATTTTTTTATAAATATTTTCTGATATTTAAACTGAAATATAATAGTTACAAATGAACTTAATCAAACTCGATGCCATAGATTCTACCAACGATTTCTTGAAAGGATTGTCTAACGACATTAGTACTCAAAATTTCACAGTTGTTACAGCGCAAACGCAAACTAATGGAAAAGGTCAAATGGGTTCGAAATGGCTTTCGGAATCAGGTAAAAACCTAATTGTCAGCATTTTAATAAAAAATATTTTGTCGGATATTAATCAAATATTTGATTTGAATGTTGCAATTGCATTATCGATTATTGAGGCATTAGAAAAGTTTACTATACCAGAATTATCTATCAAATGGCCTAACGACATAATGTCAGGAAATAAAAAAATTGCAGGAATTTTAATCGAAAACATTATTAAATCTGACAATTATATCAATTCAATTATTGGTTTTGGATTGAATGTAAACCAAACTAATTTTAAAGATTTGCCTAATGCAAGTTCTCTAAATATAGTTTGTAATCTAGATTTCGATAAAGAAATTATTTTTAATGAAATAATAAAATCGATTCAAAAAAATATTAAAAAACTCGAAAACAAAAATAAAAACCAACTTTGGTCATTGTATAATGAGAAACTTTTCAAGAAAGGAAAAATTATGGCTTTTGAAAATAATGAAAGCCAAAAATTCATGGGAATAATTCAAAATGTTTCAAGTTCGGGAAAATTAAATTTATTGATTGAGAATGATATTATTAAAGAATTCGAAATTAAAGAAATTGTGATGATTTATTGAAAAAATTTTAGTTATTGTAGTATTTTTTTTTTAATCTGTGATATTTAACATCAATAAAAATTTGTCATTTCGACGTAGGAGAAAACACATAACGTGAGCAACTAATGAGATTTCTCCTACGTCGAAATGACAAAATCGCACCTAAATTTTTATTACAAATTAGTAAACCCCTTCAATTCT
>JAYVBR010000331.1:0-6798 GCA_043750395.1 Bacteroidota bacterium
AGATTGGTTTACGACATTGGCAGAATCTGAAAATAAAAATACAGATTTGAATTTGAAAGCAACATTTGTTGATGGGAAAATAGTCGATGGAAATGAGTATTTTGACTACAACAAAATTAAAGTTACTAAAAATTGGAAAAATTCGGTAATTAAAACTTTGGATATTGATTTTTTCGAAATACATTATTATAACAGATTGCATCACGAAATTAAAAATAATGTTCTCGAAATTTCCGAATTAATAAATAAAGATTTTAAAATGAATATAGATTTTAAAAATAATGAATTAATAGAAAATTTTGTAATTAAAGATGAAATTTTGACAACACCAAAATCTGTAACATTAAAGTTAAATGATGCTTTTATTCCAAGTTCAATTGTTTTGTATTTTGAATCAGAAAATGAAATATTAGTAAGAAGTGAAAGTACCGAAATTCAAAATAATTCTGTTTTAAATGAATACAGCAGCAGTTTGATTGTTAAAGGATATTTTACTTTTTCAAATACCTATAAATCTAAAAATGTTTCAGATTTATTATCTGAAATCGCATCGAAATTTGTTAATGATGAAAATGCACTGGAAAAAATTTTTAAAAATTTAGAAAACAAAACAGACAATGATAAAATTATTGCTGATTTATTAATTGATAAAAAAGGTAAACCTGAAAGTGGAATTTGGATAACCAAAAACCAAGATAACACTTATTTATTAAAGCTTTTTTCTGAAGGAAAGTTAATAAAAACTAAAGATAAAGTTACTTTTAAAGATTGTTATTCAGAAGCGAAAAAACTTCAATAATTTTATAAATGCTATAAATTCAATAATAATAAATGGAAATCTATAAAAAATTACAAATTCAATATGAATTAGAGCTTGAATTGATTAAGAAAAAATATAATCTAATAAGTACTTTTCGATTGGTCTGTATTTTGCTTTTTTTGATTTTTGGATATTATTTTTTTAAAACCGAAAATAATATGTTCTTATATTTATCATTATTTTCATTTGCAATTTTTCTGTTTTTGATAAAGTTTCACAATAGAATCAGTAACCAAAAACAACTAAAAGAAGCAATTATTACCATTAATAAAGATGAAATTTCTTTTTTAAATAGAGAAAAAATTTCATTTGAAAACGGAATAGAATTCAACGATTTTAATCATACTTATGCTTATGATTTAGATATTTTTGGAGAAAATTCGTTGTTTCAAAGTTTGAATCGTACTTTTACATATATTGGTAAAAAAACTTTAAGTAACATTTTACTAAAAGTATTGCCAAATAATCAAATACTTGAAAATCAACTTGCAACCAAAGAATTATCAAATAAAATTAACTGGCGACAAGATTTTATGTCGATTGCAAAAATCAGTAATGATAAAAAATCAAATTATGAAAATTTAATTTTTTGGAGTAAAATCAATAGCAAACCAATTTCAAAATTATCAAATGTTTTGTCTTTTTTGCTTCCGATTTTATTTATAGTTTTAGTAAGTGCTTATATCATTTCTAAAAATGATGATTTTTTTAATTATTTAACTTTTTTATTTATTGCTAATTTAATATTTGCTGGAAGTTTCTTGAAACGTATAAAACTAGAAAATTCTAATTCAACTGACATTGATAAAATTATCAAACAATATGGATTGTTGGTTCAAAAAATCGAAAATGAAACATTCGAATCGAAAAAGTTAGTTGATTTACAAACTAATTTACAATCCGAAAACGATAAAGCAAGCATTTCATTTCAAAAATTATCTGTACTTTTTGCAAAACTCGATTCAATTAGCAATATTTTGATGACCATTTTATTGAATGGTACCATTTTATATCATCTTCATAATTTAAAAGGAATTATTTATTGGAAAACTAAAAATGCTCAAAACCTCGAAAAATGGCTCCATATTATTGGCGAATTCGAAATGTTGAATAGTTTTGCGAATTTTACATATAATAATCCTGATTTTATTTTTCCGGATTTGAATGATAACTACGAAATTTCGTTCGAAAATTTATCACATCCATTATTAAATCCAAAAACCCGTATTGGCAACAATGTTGATTTTCAACCACAATCCTTTATGATTTTAACAGGTTCAAATATGTCTGGCAAGAGTACATTTCTTAGAAGTTTAGGAATTAATATGGTTCTTGCAGGAATTGGAGCTCCAGTTTGCGCCACAAAAGCAAATATTCATCCATTGCAAATATTGGTTTCTATGCGATTATCAGATTCATTATCTGATAGTGAATCGTATTTTTATGCCGAAATAAAACGCTTAAAGCAAATAATGATAGAACTTGAAAATAATAGAGCATTTGTACTTTTAGACGAAATTTTGCGAGGAACCAATTCCGATGATAAACAATCAGGAACTATTGAAGTTGTAAAAAAAATGATAACCAAAAAAGCAATCGGAGCAATTGCAACACACGATATTGAAGTTTGTTTAACTACAAATGATTACCCAAACCAACTCACAAATAAATGCTTTGAAGTAGAAATAATCAATGACGATTTACATTTTGATTACAAACTTCACAATGGAATTTGCAAAAATAAAAGTGCTACTTTTTTAATGACTAAAATGGGGGTTATTTAGAATTAAAATTACGAAATTCCTAATCTTGATTTTAATTTTAAAAACAATAAAGCAATCGAATAAGCATCTTCAGAAGCAGAATAACGCTCACTTTTTTCTACTTTAAATTTTTTCAGTAAATCATCCAAAGAAAACTGTTTGTCGTTAATGTCTTCCAATTTTTTGTACATTACTTCGACATCAAGAGCTTCATTTTTTAGTCTTCCACACTTTAATCTGTCTAAATATTCATTTAAAATATCAACATCAAATGCCACTCGATGACCAACAATTACTGCATTTTCTATAAACTTTAAAAAAGATTGAATTGCATTTGGAATAACTGATTCTGATACTTTTTTCTCGTATTCAACTTCTCTTGAATTATCGTGATTAATTTGTACTTTTTTTACAAACGATATCTCAAAGTTATCACAAACAATAATATTATTATCGATAACTGCAATAGCACCAATTGACAAAATTTGGTCTGTATTTTTATTTAATCCAGTAGTTTCAATGCTTAAAATCACAAATCGATTTGATTTTTTATCAAATGTTGTTGCATATTTTTTATAAAACTCAGGATAATTCCGACCTATATTTTTTATCCAATCTAACATAAATTACGAGAAATGAGTTAATTGAAATTTACTTTTTATCAAATCTTCTAAATCTTTCATTGGTTCAAAAGCATTTTTGAGTTTTTCTTTATCTGATTTTGACATTTCTTCAACATTTATATATTGACCTGAATTATCATTTTTCAAACCAGAAATTGTTCTAAATTTTGACAATTCCAAAAATGCTTCGGCACATTCTTTATACAATTCTGCATTTTTAGAATCTTCAATTACTAATTGCTTGAATCTTAAGTAAGTATTATTAATTCCAATGATATTCTGACTGATTGATAATAATCTTGCAGCATCAATAAGAGGCATTAATGCTCTGGTTTTTATATCGAATAAATCTTTATAATCTCCATCTTCTTCGACATTAAATTTCTTAAAAAAGTTTAATGGAACAGGTTTTTTTAAGGCATCATTACCAAGAAAATCAAAAATTAGTGAATTGTTTTTTCGGACTTTAAATACAATATCGTTTATAGCATTTTCAAGCTGAATTTCTCCATAAACCAAATCAAAATCAAAGAAAATGCCAGAAATTTCTTCGGTATTTTCACCTGGAGTATTAGTCCAACTGATATATTGTTTTGTCCAATCAGTCAATGACTTACACCAAAGCATATTACTAGCTAAATGACCATTTGGACACAAATCATATCCAACTTTTTCAAGTGTTGTCGTAGTTTTTTTAGCCAATTTTAAGAAATAATCTCTAACATCTCTGTATTTTCCTGCATCAACATCTTCAAAAATCAAAATACTGTCTTGATCTGTCAACAAAAGTTGCTCCTTACGACCTTGACTACCAATACTTAACCAAGCAAATTTAGTAGGAGGGGAGCCCAACTCTAAAATTGACAATTCAATGGCTCGTTTTGTAATTGCAAAGATAATTTCGCCTGAAATCATACAAATATGAGTCAAAGGAATATTTTTTGTAATAGAACTTTGAACCAATTCCGACAATCTTTCTCGTACAATTTTTAAATCTTTAGCAGATTGAGAACGTTTAATTTCTTTAATTAAAACACCAGGACTATTGGCTTGTGCAACGACTAAATCGTGTTCGGTAATAATTCCTTTTACAACCGATTTATCAGAACCATTAGCGGTTACACACAAATGACTAACGTTGTATTTCAACATCAAAAGTTGAGCTTCTGCAAGCGATAAATACTCGGAAACTGTTATGACAGGCGAAGACATTATTTTGTCAATTGATGACAAAATCGGGAATCGACCAGTAGCAATTTTAGAACGAAAATCTTGATCGGTAACAATTCCTATCGGAAATCTATCTTCAAGAACCAGAACATTATCGCTTAAATTATCGCTCATTAATTGAGCAATTTCTTTAACAGAAACATCAGAATTGGTTGTTAATGGTTTTTTTGAATATTCTAAAGTCTGGAAATATTGATTTTCTTGTTGGTTATCGGTAAATTGAATATTTTCAATAAATTTACTTTTTCCTTTTTCTTTAAATGATGGAGCAGTTGAAGCAAAACTTTCTAATAAAAAGTCCAAAACTTCGCTATTTTTTGCTAATAATGGTTTGAAAGTACCTATAGGAATGCCGTAAACTATGCTTTCTTCTCGAGCTTTGGCAGTCATCATATAATTGTTTTTGGCAAAAAAAGGCCGCAAACCAAAAACATCACCAGCATTACATTTGTTTAATAAAGTCTCTTCAGCATCAGAAACGACTGTCAAACTGATAGTTCCTGAAGCTACAACATAAAAATTGTCATGCAAAACATCATTAGTTTGAAATAAAGGTTTATTTTTTTCAAGATTTACAACCTTAATGCTTGTTGAAATATCAATTAATTCATCGTGTGATAAAGTATTAAATGGTTGAAATTCTTTCAGAAAATCAGCAATTCGTTCTGCAATTGGATTCATAAATTTTAATAAATTTGCTTTTGTAAAATTAAGTTTTATTTATTTAAAGTAGACGAAATCAAATTAATTATTTTCAACAAATCAAGGGAAGCTGTAGTTTTTAAATTTTCTATTTTACATAATATAAATTATAGTGCAAATATACTAGATGTTTTGAACAATAAAACTTAATGCCTTTTTTATCGTTTTAATTTCTTTGACAAAACATCTTTTTTGGTTGTAATTTCATTTTTATTTTGCAAAAACTGATTAGCTAATAATTTTTCGATTAATTCGTCTTTGGTTAAATGATGAAAAACAGTTTTGATTTTGTCTTTAAATTCTTGACCAATTTCGTGGTTTGGCTTAGTTTTAAAGATTTGTTTGGCCCATAAAAAAGTATTATTTTCTTCGATACTTTCTAAAGTTGGTTTTTGAAATTTCTTGAATTTTATACCTAATTCTTTTTCAAATAATGGAATTTCTTTAACTTCTTCTTGTTGCAAAACTGTCAATGACAAACCGTTTGCACCTGCTCTTGCAGTTCGTCCGCTTCTGTGAACGTAAGTTTCATAAACGTCTGGCAAATGATAATTTATGACATAAGATATTTCTTTTACATCTATTCCACGTGAAGCTAAATCAGTAGCAATCAATATATTAATGTGTCCTTCACGAAATTGTTCCATTATTCTGTCACGAATTCCTTGCGATAAACTGCCGTGTAATGCGCCAGATGAAAACTTATTGATAGCTAAGTTTTTGGCTAATTTATTGACGGAAGCTTTGGTTTTGCAGAAAATTATGCCTCGTTGACCGTCTTTGGATGTTAAAAAATGCATCAAAACATCAAGTTTTTCCTCTGGATTTACAACTATATATTCGTGGTCAATTGCATTGTTTCCAATCGTTTCCATATTGGCTTCGACTTGAATTACGTTTTTGTGCAAATAATTCTGAATCAATTGTTTGATTGTTCCTGGCATTGTTGCCGAGAATAAATAAGTTCTATGATTTTTATTTATTTCGGCAATTATTTCGTCTAAACTTTCTTTTAAGATCGAAACCATTTCGTCGGCTTCGTCTAGAATTAAATATTTTGCCTCTTTGATGTTTATTGCTTTGCGTTTGATTAAATCGATTAATCGTCCTGGAGTTGCAACAACTATATGTGTTGGATTTGTTAATCGTTCGATTTGAGGTTTTATTGGAATTCCGCCACAAATTGAAGCTATTGAAATTTCTGGCAAATATTTCGCAAAACTTTCTAAATTCTTAAAAACTTGTTGCCCTAATTCTCTAGTTGGAACAAGTATAACTGCTTGAATATCATTTGAATTTGAATTGATTAATTGCAATAATGGCAATCCAAAAGCTGCTGTTTTTCCAGTTCCGGTTTTGGCAAGTCCAACTATATCGTATTTATTTTCTAATAATAAAGGAATGACTTTGGATTGAATTTCGGTTGGAGTTTCAATTTTTAATTCAGAAATTGCTTTTAGAATTGGTTCTTGAAGTCCTAACTTTGAGAATTGATTTTGCATTATGTAATTTTTAACAAGAATTTAGAAGTTTTTAAAAACATAGATTTTAGAGATCTAGCTGTTTTAATTTAAATAATAAAAAAGTAAGAAATTCAAAAAACCTAGCCCTGATGGAAGGGAAAATCCTTTTTTATTTGCCTTTTTCAGGCAAATAAAAA
>JAYVBR010000332.1:0-6797 GCA_043750395.1 Bacteroidota bacterium
TATTAGATTTTGAATAAATAATTGGTACTTGACAATATGAAAATGCCAAACTGTCTTTTTCAAGAAAAACATTGAATTTTGAACCGTTAACATCAATAAAACATACTTCTTGACTTTGGCTTAAATACTCATTTTCATTGAGAATACTTGGCTTAAACTGAATTTTTCCGTTGTTAATTTTTACGCCCAATTCGCCAATTCGTACCAAAATATCTTCTTTAACTTGACCAGTCATTCCGGGTTGTTGTGCGCCACGGTGCATTGGTGTATGCGAATAAGGATCTGTTGGAAAAGCACCATAAATTTCAGGCGATTTGTGAACCCCAATTCCGGCACCAATTTCTTGATAATGAGCAATTAAACCTTTTATAATATCTTGACTTTCATTATCATTTATGGCTTTAATACAAACTTCTTGAACGGCAACGTGCAATTTCGAAACCATATGCCAATAAATAGAGCCTAGACCTTCGAATGCGAAAAATGTTCCTGAACGTCCTGTAAATGCTTTATGATTAAAAACATCTTCAAAGATTTGTAAAATATTATTTGACTCATTTACTACTAATTCTTGGTAACTATTTTGATGTTTCAAAAGTTCTAACGCATCATTCAAATCACTAGCATTATGAAAGTTACCGTTAAAATGATAATCGCCTTTTATATCTTGATTAATAATCGAAAAGTTATGATTTTGAAGCAACTTCATTAACAATTGAGAATTTTCTACTTTATTATTTGGAATTGTATTTTTTTCTAAAAATTTAGGTAATTCTTTATTTGGATATAAAATATAACTGTTTTGGTCTTGTCTATAAAGCTCACTTTTTCGTAAACTATCTAGAATTTCTAGTGATTCATTTGCAGTTAAAAATCCAGAACTAATTATGGCTACTTGACCTTCAAGCATTTCCGAAAGATGTGAAATAGAAACTTCGTTGTCTTGAATCGACATTAAATTATAGGCTTGATACAACTTGTCTTCACGCTGATTGGCTTTTATGGAATGCTCAATAAAATCGATACATACTTGTGTAAATACCTTTAAACCAGCCATTGAATGGGTTCGTTTTTTTCCCCAAAATCCGCTATTATATACTTGAAAACGATATTCAGATGCTGCTTTCCCCAAGGCATCTATTATTTTTTTTCTTTCTTTATTGTCAATCTTACCGTCAAGCAATGGTTTGTATTGCAATAAACTTTCTCTTAAGGAATGATAAAATTCAACCATTTCGTTAGAGATTTTAATAGTTTCTTGGTCAGAATTATTCAATAATTGTTGGAAAAATTTCAAAAATCTTCGCAAATAATATAACGTAACCATCGAAACACCATTGCCAACCAAAGCATTATTGGCATCGTTCCATTCTGGTCTTTGCGTATTCATCCAAATGCCAGCTTCGGGAATAAAATTGGACATTTTGGATAATACGGTTGCCAGAATTTTTTCTATAAAATTAACGTGGTAAATGGCATCGTTATTATCTCGTAATAATGCTCCATCTGCTCCATTTTGTTCTCTGCGAATATTGATTTTTTTCTCCCAATCGTGACTGTATTCAATTGTATCTTTTGGGTTTTTTAAAATTTCTTCGTAAGGTTTTATAGTATATGGAACAGCGGCATATACAAAACAATCAGAATCGAAATAAGAATTTAATTTTCCTGGAGCAAATTTTTCAATGAATTCCAAGAATTTTAATAAATAAATAATTTGATGATCGCCCCAATAACCTATATATGACCAAGGATTGTCTGGCTCAATTGCTTCCCAATCGAAACCAGATTTGGTAACTCGATATGGATTGTAACCATCGAATGTTGAAGCATTTAGGAATTTAAAAATCATTCCATCGATAAATTCTGGAAAAGCATTTGCCAAGGCTTCCCAATTCTGGAAAATATCGCGCCAATTGCCCTCATAATCCAAAATTTTAGAACCGTCGATTTCACTTCTGGTATTGATTGAAAATTTATTCCAAGGACGACTAGGATCACCGTGACGGCGACTGAATTTTAAAGGTAAATATTCAACTGTCAAACGAATTAAATCTACATCTAATTGATTTTTAAGCAATTGATTTAATTCAGAATGAGTGAAAACTTCATTTAAACCATCTATGAAAATTTTATTATTTTTACAAACTTCTTTATTGGCTTGAGATAAATAATTTACAAAATCGGTTTTTTCTATTTGATAATTATTGTCGAAAATACCGCCGCGCATAATGTTGAAAAGGACATTGGCAAAATGACGTGTATCTTTTCGTTTATCGGCTGTAAATTGCAATCCGTCGGAAGTTGCGTTTAAGCAAATTAGGTTTTGTTTTCCTAACTCAACATCATTAATTAATAAATTTTCAATGTTTTTATCGTGCAATATTGATTCACAAAGCTGCACAACATCAGATTGATTTTGATTTACGTTGGCAATTATTTTCCAACTTTTTGTGGCATTTTTTGATAATTTTATATCTGATGAAACAAAATAAGCTCCTTTTTCGCCTTTTATATCGGTTTCGGATTGCAAAATTATTTTTTTTCTAAATGATGGTAATTGCAAAGATGATAACAGATAAGTAACATTTTCAAGTCCAATCGACCAAGCAATATTGGTTTTTAAAGCTTCGCTTGGTTCTGCTTTATCGACAATTATGGCACTTAAACCAAACATTCCTAATCCGCTTGGTTGATGAATTTCGTTTCTTTTATAAGCATCGACTAAATTACTGGTGCTAGATTGCAAGTCACTGTTAACTCCTTGTGGCATAATATTTTGAATGCCATCAAGAACTGTGATTGAATAATCGTTTTGTGAATGGTTGCTAATTTTAGATTTTTTTACAAACCCAAATTGATTGCTAGAATTCCATTCGTAACGAAAAGAAAGATTGAAATCATTGAGAATTTCTTCGAATATGATTTTGTTTCCGTAAAGGTTTTTATAAATATTTCTGGTTATCGAATATTTATCATTAAAACGTTCCGAGAAAGGTTCCCAAATAGCAATTTGATTGTCGAAATGAATTTGAAAAATCGATTTGCTTCCAGTAATATCAGCAGATTCGGTAATTTTATCATCGGTATAATAAGGAAAAAGAGCAAATTCGGAATTTTTTCTACCAGCCGAAAGCCCACCATTGCTAGAAATAAACATCCAATGGTTAGAATCGCTCACAATACTCATAAAAAATGGTCGCATCTTGTCGTGATTGGCAATTTTATAGAAGCTTTCACCGTTTATTTCAATTAATTGCATAAGATATTTATATTGTTATTGATTTATCATTCATAAATATCAATTTTTCGAAAAATTTAGTAGTTAAATTTATTCAAGTAAATAAATTGATATAAATGAATTTAATTTCTATTATTTAATGATAAGTTATGTTTTTAAGGAAGTTCTTTCAAGGTTACATTATCAATATTAACTGTTCCAGTAGCTGCACCCATATCGAAAATTACTCTGGAATTAATATTTGTGAAATTAGCCACTAAATCAATACTAAAATTTTGAACAACAGTTGTTAAATTTCTACTTACAGTTGCATTTGTAAATGGATTACCACTTAAACCAATACCAACTAACATACTTCTGTTAACGTTAGACCAAGCATCAAATGTCAATCGATAGGTTTTGGCTAGCATAATATTTATTCCCTTGTGTGATAAATTTACATCATAAGCATTACCAACAGCTGTAACATTAACTGAAAAGTAGGTATTTCCGGTTTGAGTCGCTAATTGAACTGCACTAATAGGATTTGATACACCTAATGTCCACGGAAGTGTACCAGACTCGAAATTACCATTTGTGACCAAACCACCCGCAAAAATAAATATGGAAATGTTACTGACATAAGTACTAACAACACCAGTTGTTTTGTTTTTTGCTGTAAGTTTGGCATTGTACTCGCCAGTTTGAGTATAAGTTTTTATTGGATTTTGTTCATTAGATGTTGTATTGTCACCAAAATCCCACACAAAGCTATCAGCATTTTCTGAAGTATTTATAAAAGATACTTTTCCTGGCGTAGATTCTTTAACAAAAGTATATTTGGCAACTAATTCTTTTTGACTTATGGCTTTATCATCAGAATTATCACAAGCTACAAAACTTATTAAAGCAAATAATAAACTCAACATTTTTATTAATCTGTTCATGATTTTTTAATTTTAGTTTTTTAATTTTATTGATATACTCTAACGTAATCGACAATCATTCTTTGCGGATATGTTGTGTTTGCATCGGGATTACCCGGTAAATTACCACCAACTGACAAATTTAAAAGCATGTAAAACGAATTATTAAAAACCCATTCTCCTTCTTTTTTCTCAACATCTTTTCTTGTAATTTGATTGTATAAAGTATTATCAACATACCAATTGACATAATTTTCTGTCCATTCGATTCCAAAAACGTGAAAACCAGTATCAAACCTATCATTCGATAAATTATATTTTTTAGAAATACTATTGCCACCCGCAAAACCTGGTCCATGAATAGTACCAAAAACCTCAGTAGGTTTGTTTCCTACATACTCCATAATATCGATTTCGCCACATTGAGGCCAAAGTACATTTCCAGATTCATAATTTGGTAATGAACTATCACAAATTACACTATTGTTTGTTAGAAGTGTTTGGGACTCACAGAAATTACTACCAAGTAACCAGAAAGCTGGAAACATTCCTTTACCTTGTGGCAACTTAATACGAGCTTCGAATCGACCGTATTTTTGTTCAAATTTATTACGACTTTTAATTCTTGAAGAAGTATAATTAAGTCCCCCGAAAGCCTCAGATTTAGCTGTAATAATTAGAAATCCATTTTGTACAATTGTATTTTCAGATTTATAAAATTGTAATTCTTTATTTCCCCAACCATCGTTAAGAGGTCCTTTACCAATATCAAAAGTCCATTTGGAAGCATCTGGAGCACCATTAACATCAAATTCGTCTGCAAAAACCAAATTAAATTTAGTTGTAACTGTTTGTTCTTCATCATTTTCGCATGATGAAATACTAATTAATATTCCCAGAAAAACTATCGCTATCATTGAGAATTTATAATTTATAATTTTCATTTTTTATATTTGATTTATGTTGTTAATTTTAATAAAAGTAAATGTTATCAACAAGAAAAGACGCACCAGTACTTGATACTAATATTACAAATCCTAAATTATTTCTATTTGGATTACCACCACCACCACCACCAGTTGATAAAGTGAATTGATTAAATGGTATATTTATACTTACCCATTGATCTTTAACTAATTGGCTTGAAATATTGTTACCTCCTGCTGTATCGCCACCAGTTAAATAGTTGTTGTCAATGCCATCAGATCCGAAATCTTTTAATTCTACTTTAAGGTTTGAACCAGTAGCACTAATTAGCTTAACATCTAAATGCATATTAGTTTTACTAGAGGCATTAACCGTTCCATCCCAACCCATTCCAATAAAATCTATCGACTTGTAATTAAGGTGATTATTACCATCATTAACTGGTGCTGAAATACTACCAGTAGTGGCGCCCGCAAATGAACCTGGATTAAATCCTGGTAATGTACTATAGGTATCACTGTATATTGAAATTACGTTTGCAGAATTTAAAGTCGGAACTGGTGCATTTACAAAAGTACCAGCAGCATTAATTTTTAATGAACCTAGTGTTAAAGTATTATTTAATTGTGCAGTTACAGTCGATGTTCCTGTTAATCCAACAACTTTTGAAAAAATTTGACCATCGCTGTTAATAGAAAAATCACTTAACAATTGATTTAGTAATGGCAAATTACTATCTGTACGAAAAAAAGTAAAATAAGATGGTGCTGCGTTGACAGTTACATTTAAACCATTTTCCAAATTACTTGTTACACTAATTTGATTAATAATTTGAGTAGAATTTAAAAATCCATCTACAATTAAGTTCTGTCCATTTAAAATTTTTGCTTCTATAATTTTTATATTTCCCAATTTTTCAAACTTCAATTCATCAATCCAAAAAGTATATCCTCTTCCATTTGTACCTTGTGTGCCAGCAGCATACCTAAACATTCCTTTTTCGTTAACCAATTTAGACGGATCGGGAATAGGAATAATATACTTTTTCCAACTTGTACCAACGCTTGTGTTAGTGATTGTTGCAATGTATTTATTACCACTATATGTATTAAAGTCTTCTCCAAAACCAAATTGACTAATAGATACGCCTTGCGAAGCTTTTGCCCAAAATGTCAATGAATCATAACCTGTTAAATCTCTACCTGGACCATCAACTCTAAAAATAGAACCCGCATAAGAACCAGCGGAATCATCATCATTAGGAACGTCAAATCTCATTGACGCATTGCCTTTATAACTCTCAGTTTGGTCAACTGTCCAAGCTGTAGGTTTTGACCCACCATAAGGAAAATAAAAATCGGTTCCCATACCGATTGGTGAATCTGTAAAGACTTCGGCTAAATTTGAATTTTTAGAAAGCGGTGCATCAGCAGATAAATCTCTTGTACATTTTACATTTACAAAATAAATCATTACTAGTACTAGCAATTTTATTAAATAATTAATTTTTAAATTTTTCATTTTCAATGTTTTAAAATTATTTTCCAATGTTTATATGAATGTAAGTTCTAATCTCCCATTCGTTTCCGTTTCCAAATCCTACTGGACTTCCTGCTGGAACAGGTGGAAATGTATTTGGTGGAACATAAGTTGGCAAATATCTCGGCGAATATTGGTCTAACGAACGCCAAGTTCCCATAATTCCGATTTGAGTATCTGGCAAC
>JAYVBR010000333.1:0-6795 GCA_043750395.1 Bacteroidota bacterium
GTTAATTCAAAATAAACACTCTGTTAATTCAAAATAAACACTCTGTTAATTCAAAATAAACACTCTGTTAATTCAAAATAAATACTCCATTAATTCAAAATAAATATTGTTAATTCAAAATAAACATATTGTTAATTCAAAATAAATGATTTGTTAATTCAAAATAAATGCTCTGTTTATTCAAAATAAGTACACTGTTAATTCAAAATAAATACTCTGTTAATTCAAATTATTTTCTCTGATAATTCAAAATAATATTATATATTTGCACTTATAATTATTTAGTTATGGTAATACACAGAGAGATAGTAGACGCAATTAATGAAAACAGAAGAATGTATCCAATTCTTGCAATTTCTGGACCAAGACAATCTGGAAAAACAACTATGTTAAAAGAAAGTTTTCCTGAGTATCGATATATTAGTATGGAAAATATTGATACAAGAAATTTTTTGGCGAATGATCCAACAGGTTTTTTTGATATGTATGACAAATTTTGTATTTTTGATGAAGCACAACGATCTCCAGAATTATTTTCGTATTTACAAACAAAAGTTGATAATGATAAAATTATGGGGCAATATATTCTTTCGGGTTCTCAAAATTTTCATTTAATGAAAAGTATAACTCAAAGTTTGGCTGGTCGAGTTGCTATTTTAAAATTATTTCCATTAGATTTTAACGAACTAAAATCATTAAATTTATTAGATAAAGATTACATAAAAACAATGTTAAAAGGTTTTTATCCAGCAATTTACGACAGAGAAATTCCGTCTAAAAACTTTTATAACAGTTATATTCAAACTTATGTAGAGCGAGACATTACCGATTTGGTCAATATTCAAAATTTGCGTTCGTTCAGAATGTTTTTGGGTTTGTGCGCTGCTCGTGCAGGACATTTATTGAATTTGAATAATCTTGCAACAGATTGCGGTATTTCTCAACCAACCGCAAAGGCTTGGTTATCAGCATTGGAAAGTAGTTATATTGTATTTTTGTTGCAACCATTGCACAATAATTTCAATAAACGAATTATTAAAACTCCAAAATTGTATTTTTACGATACTGGTTTGCTTTGTCATTTGTTAAAAATAAAAGACGAAAATCAAATAAAATTGAATGCTTTTAAAGGAAATTTATTCGAAAATATGATAATTTCTGAATATTTAAAACAAAACTATCACCAAAATAATTACGATGAATTTTGGTTTTGGCGTGACGCATCTGGACACGAAGTCGATTTGATTCGCCAAGATGATTTTATGTTTAATACGATCGAAATCAAATCTACATCAACAATTATGCACAATTTGTTTAAAGGATTAGAATATTTCGAAACTCTAGCCAAAGATTTAGTTAAATCTAAAACATTGATTTATGCAGGTTTAGAGAATCAAAAACGAACAACCGCCAATGTTGTTTCTTGGCATAATTTAAAATAATTACTTTTCAAAATGTTTCAGAAATTTCAAAACCATATCAATCAAAATTTTTTTCTTTTAGCCAATAAAAAACTAATTATTGCTATAAGTGGCGGGTTAGATTCTATGGTTTTATTGCATTTATTCCAGAATTTAATTCAAGAAATCGCTATTGCACATTGCAATTTTCAACTTCGCGGTTTAGAAAGTTTTGGCGATCAAAATTTTGTTCAAGATTATGCTCTTGCAAATGATATTCCAATATTTGTAACACAATTCGACACCGAAAATTTTGCTAAAGACTATAAATTATCAACCCAAGTTGCGGCTCGAAACCTTCGTTATGATTGGTTTTATGAACTTTTAGAATCCGAAAATTACGATTACATTTTGACAGCGCATCACGCTGATGACAATCTCGAAACTTTTTTGATCAATCTTTCTCGTGGAACTGGTTTAGATGGTTTGGTTGGGATTCCAAGCCAAAACGATAAAATTATTCGACCGCTTTTGTTTTTTTCTCGTCAAGAAATTGAAAATTACGCCAATGAAAATAACATAAAATGGCGAGAAGATTCAAGTAATGCTTCTGATAAATATTTGCGAAATAAAATTCGTCATAACCTCATTCCTGAGCTTAAAGAGTTGAATCCATATTTTTTAGAATCATTTAAAAAGACACAAATCTATTTGCAAGAATCGCAAACAATGGTCGAAGATGCTGCGATTATGATTTATCAGCAAGTTGCAAAAGAAGTTGGTAAAGAAATTCATTTCGATTTATTAAAATTAAAAACTTTATCTAATTTTAAATCCTATTTGTACCAATGGTTGCAAGAATTTGGTTTTTCTGCTTGGAATGATATTTATGATTTGGTCGATTCGCAATCTGGAAAAATTATATATTCGAATGATTATCAGTTATTAAAAAATAGAAATTATTTTATTTTATCTCCAATTTCAGAAACTGAAAATGAAGTTTATTTCATCGAAAAAAATCAGTTAGAAGTTAAAATTCCTATAAATTTATCGATTTGTCAGGTTCAAGATATTTCTAATACTAATCTAAATACTATATTTGTAGACGCAGAAAAATTATCATTTCCCATAACAATCAGAAAATGGAACGAAGGCGATAGTTTTCAACCATTTGGAATGAATGGAAAATCTAAAAAAATTAGTAAATTTTATAAAGATGAAAAATTATCCGTTTTAGAAAAACAAAATATTTGGATTTTAATATCTGATAATCAAATAGTTTGGATAATTGGTTTGCGACAAGACGAACGGTTTAAAATTGAAAATACAACAAAACAAATTTTACAAATTACTCATATATAATGAAGAAAATATATTTATTACTAATTACTTTTTTCGCTATTGCAAATGCGAATTCCCAAATAATAAATCCAGTAAAATGGACATCAAAAACCGAAAAAATATCTGAAACCGAATTTAATTTAATTGTTTCAGGAAAAATTGATGAATCTTGGCACGTGTATTCTCAATTCACACCAGATGGTGGACCATTGCCATTAGAATTAAATTTTCCTGAACAAAAAGGCAACTTCGAATTGATAGGAAAAGCAACCGAAAGTCCATACAAAAAAGCATTTAACGACGTTTTTGAAGTAGAAGAATATTATTTCGAAAAATCGGTAACCATTACTCAAAAAGTTAAAGTTACCAATCCAAAAACAGATAAAATTAAGTTAACTGTTGATTATCAAGTTTGCAAAGAATCTTGCATAAACGATAAAAAAACTTTCACTTTTGATATTCCAGTTATTAAAAATGTCGAGAATATTGTTGACCCAATTTCTACAATTGATTCGTCAAAAAGTAGCGAAAACGTTCCTGTATTAGTTGATGAAATTAAAAAAAAAGAATTAAAAAATGATGAAAATGAAGCATTAGAAACACCAAAATCTGATGATAAAAGCATTTGGTCTTACTTTTTGTTATCATTAATTGGTGGATTATTAGCAACCATCACACCTTGCGTTTTTCCAATGATTCCAATGACTGTGAGTTTTTTCTTAAAACAATCAACAAACAAAGTTAAAGGAAAATTCAATGCTTTGTTTTATGGTTTTTGCATTATTGCGATTTGTTTATTATTCACGCTTCCATTTCATTTATTAGAAGGAATTAGCCGAGATATTTTTTCGGATATTTCTACGAATGTATATTTAAACTTCTTCTTTTTTGCTGTTTTCACAATATTTGCAATATCATTTTTTGGTGCTTTCGAAATCACAATGCCAAGCAAATTGTCCAATAAAGTCGATAACGCATCAAATTCTGGTGGATTGATTGGTATTTTTTTTATGGCATTGACCTTAATAATTGTTTCGTTTTCTTGTATTGGTCCAGCATTAGGATTTGTCTTTGGAACAACATTAAATTCTGATGGTGGTGCATTTATTCTAACAATTGCAATGCTTGGATTCGGTTTAGGATTGGCTTTGCCTTTTATGTTGTTTGCATTAGCACCAAATTTATTGAGCAATTTACCTAAATCTGGTGGTTGGTTAAACACTGTAAAAGTCGTTTTTGGATTTATAGAATTGGCTTTGGCTTTCAAGTTTTTATCAAATTTCGATATTGGTTTAGACTTAAATATGTTGCCAAGAGAAATTTTTATTTCTTGCTGGATTGCTATTTTTGGTGGATTGGCTTTGTATTTATTTGGAAAAATTACTTTGCCACACGACAGTCCATTAACAAGCATTTCTGTCGGAAGATTATTATTAGCAATTATAACTTTAAGTTTCACAATCTATATGATTCCTGGACTTTGGGGCGCACCTTTAAAATTAATTAGTGCTTTTACACCTCCAATTTCATACAGTGAATCTCCACAAGGATTTGGTTCTGTTTCACAAAACTCAAGTTTAGAAAAATTACCCGAAGGTGCAGTTTATGGGCCAAACAATATTATTTCTTTTGAAGATTACGAAACTGGCTTGGCTTATGCAAAAAAAATAAAAAAACCAATTTTATTAGATTTTACTGGAAAACAATGCCAAAATTGTCGTTTAATGGAAAGCAATGTTTGGTCAGATCCTGAAATTTTAAAAATTTTGAATAATGAGATTGTTTTGGTTTCTTTATACTGTGATGATAAAAAAGAATTACCAATTTCAGAACAATATATTTCTAAAGAAACTAACGAAAAAGTAGTTACAATAGGAGAGAAGTGGTCTGAATTTCAAAGAATTAAGTTTGGAACAAATGCTCGTCCATATTATGTTTTGATTGGAACTGATAGACAAAAATTGAACGAACCAGTTGCTTATACGCCAAATATTATTGAATATAAATCTTGGCTAAAAACTGGAATTTCAAATTTTAAAAAATAAAATTATTTTCATTTAATTTTTATGATTGATTAACAAATCAATTATATAAAAAGTACGAAATTATTTTTAAAAAACTTTGTTTCTTTGTGGCAAACATTACAAAATATGTTTGCTCAATAATTGATAAACTTCATTAATATTATTGCCGCTTTTTCCAAATTGTTTCACGATCGGAATATCATCGCTTTTTAACCAAATTTTTAAATCGGCATCCATATCTAAAATTCCTGCGCTTTCTTTAGAAAATTTATGAATGCTTGAATATGGAATCGACAAATAATCGGTTTTGGTGCCGACCAATTGTTTTTCGACCAAAATCAATCTTTTATTGGTAAAAACAAACATATCACGAATCAATTTATAGGCTTTTTCGATATTTTCGCCATCAATTAAAATGGGTTCAAATTCTTTTTCGACATTGTCAATATTTATTTCTGAGGCATTGCCCATTATTGCATTGAAAATTCCCATAATTTTTATTTTTGATTGTATTTTTCTTTATATTTTTTATTCAAATTAGTTTGATGCGTCTCCAAACTAATTTCGCGCCCTTGAATAAATGCTTGCGTTAATTTATTGGTTCTCATATCCAAAGCATCGCCTTCGGAAATAAATAATGTTGCATCTTTTCCAGTTTCTAAAGTTCCGCAAATGGAATCTATTCCTAATATTTTTGCTGTATTTGATGTGATTAACTGTAAAGCAATTTCTTTATCCAAACCATACGCAGCACATGTTCCAGCCAAAAACGGAAGATTTCTGGTATTCATTCTTTCCATATCGCCACTATTTTCAAGTCCGACCAAAACGCCTTTTTCGGTTAGAATTTTCGCCATTTTAAATGGCAAATCAATATCTTGATCGTCGTTAGTTGGCATATCGTGAACACGACGAAGCAAAACACCAATATTATTTTGAACCAATAAATCTGATGCTTTGTGCGCTTCGAATCCGCCAACAATTACTATTTTTTTAATCCCGAAAGATAACGCTAAATTAATCGCATCGATAATTTGTTTTTCTTCATCGGCGTGAATAAACAAGGTTTTATTGGTATCAAATAAACCATTCATTGCTTCAAAAGTTAAGTTTCTTTCTTTTGATGCATCCAATAAATAGGTTTTTGAATTATTTAGAAAAAGATTTAATTCTTCGACTTGTTTTGGATAATCTTTATTGGCTTCAATATTTCCTGGTTCAGCCCACCAACCACTGCGTTTGAAAGTTGATGGAAAAGTTAAATGCACACCATCATTTTCTTTAATCAAGGCTTCTTTCCAGTTCCAAGCATCGAGTTGCACTATTGACGAAGTTCCAGAAATTCGTCCGCCACGAGGTGTAATTTGAGCCATCAAAACGCCGTTTGGTCTTACAGTTTCAGTTACTTTTGATTCTGTGTTATAAGCAATGATACTGCGAATATGCGGATTAAAACTCCCAATTTCATCATCATCATTTGATGATTTTACAGCATCAATTTCGACTAATCCTAAAGTTGAATTTGGTGCAATAAATCCTGGATAAACGTGTTTGCCGCTGGCTTCGATTTTTACATCATAAGTAGAAAAATCCATTCTTATTAAAGTTGCATCGGCAACCAAAGTCAATTTTCCGTCTTTGAAACCAATCACTGCATTTTGAATGATTTTTCCGTTTCCGAGATGCGCAATTGCATTTGTTATCAAAACCGATTTTGATTGTTTCGAAACTGGTTTTTGTTGTGCATTTATTTGAAATGACAAACAAAAAAGTACTATTATTTTAAATATATTTCCCATAATTAATTATCTTCTTCTGTGTCACAATGGTATTCTTTTTTCTCTTTTTTCTTGGCATCTTGAGTTGGAGAACCTTTGCTTTTTTCAATAAGCAATTGTCCTATCAACTCGCTGCGTTCTTTGGCAATTTCCAAACGTTTTTGTTGGTCAATTTTCGAATCATAAAATACAATTCCTTCAATCAAAGTTTTTTCAGCTTTAGCATAAATCGATAAAGGATTATCGCTCCAA
>JAYVBR010000334.1:0-2917 GCA_043750395.1 Bacteroidota bacterium
CCAATTTCCTTTAAATCGTTTTACATAAAAATGTCCTGAAATAAAAATTGTTGCAAAAACAGCAATTCTAATTATTGAATGTTGTAATAAATTTTCATTCTTTGAAACCATCGGAATTTTTTTCGGTTTTTTCTTGTTGCTTTTGATTCAATTTATAGAAAAAATTGACCAATGTTAATAATCCCAACAAATCAATAATTCTTAAGTAGGTATATATTTCTCCACCAAATCCAAAAATATAAGTTACTATTTGAACTAAAACCATTGCGATTGTTCCGTAAAATGCGAGTTGTGTTGCTTGTTTCATAGTTTTCCAATATTATTAATTTCATAAATAGTTTTATAATTTTTTTTGAATTGAATGAAGAAATTTAAAATTGCAACAAAACCAAAAAACTGTAATAAAATAGAAATTGATGACAAGATTAGTAAAAATTTTGCGTGTGTATTTACAGATAATAAATCAGTCATAAATTGCCGAAATACAACATTAAATATTTGAGATATTATTAATCCCAAAGTACCAATTATTGCATATTGTGTTGCTTGTTTCATATTTTTAAGAATTGGGTTTATTTATATCTTTTAATAAACTCAACGAGAAATATAAAACTGCAATTCCGCCAATGCAAATGCAAATCCACATAAACCAAGGTTGTTCCCAAAATTGTTTTTCTTGAACGTTTTTTTGACTTAATTTTGGCGTTACGATTTCTGAAATTTTTGCTTCTGGAAGTTCCGCAGTTATTGAATTTTTAAAGTTTTCGATGTCATAGTTTGGTGCAATTGCGTTTGGATTTCCTGTTTTTAAAGTATATTTTTCGCTGGTTTTTAAGTCAGCAATTACCGAAATTGGAACTTGAAAAAATCTAACATTCGAAATTTTTAATGGTTGATTGTCTTGATTTTCGATTTCGATATAAAAATCTTTTTCATAAATATTGAATAAATTAAAAGCATTTTGAGAATCTGAATTCAATTCGAAATTTGTGATTTCTTGCTCGAATGTTTCGAATTTATGCTTTTCTTTTCGGGTTTCGAGTTTAAAAAGTCTAACATTTCGTTTGAATAATTTAGGTTCTGCAATTTCGAATCTTACTTGGTTTAAAAACTGCGAACTATCAAATTGAATATGAATTTTGGTTTTCTTTTCGGCTTTGAAATCCTTAATTTCTTTAGAGGCATAATTGACAGGTAATAAATCGTTGAATTTTGTTTGCGAGCTATCATTTCCTATGCGCTGAATGCTTATTGGTAACGATTTTTTATCGTCTAATTCGATTTTAAGGTATTTATAATTGTTCAACGGAAACGATATTGTTTTGACAACATTCAAATCTTCTGGCGCACTTAAATCATATAAAACATTGTTGTTCGACAAACCGTACCATTGTTTTTGATCGTTACTTCCTGATAAATTATAGGTTTTTTCACCATCATAATTTGCAATTGATAACAACAATGAACTTATTGATTTTTCGGAATTTTCGAAAACTATTGTTGTTGTTTTTTTCGGAATTGAATTCTCAGAAATAATTTTATATTCAGCATAATTGCTGGTCGTTGTTGCTTCGTTCGCACTGTTATAAAAATAGGGAACTTCATTTCCTTTGGAATCCAAAATTCTAAAATCTGCTAAATCTTCTTTAGAAATCGAACGAATTTGTGTTGGCAAAACAATTGTGTGCAAACCATTTTTGTTTACATTAGATATTTTTGCAGTAGTAAAATTTTGTGCCATTCCCGCATTTGCCGTGAGCAAAAAAAAGATAATTTTAGTTATTTTCATCATTGTTTTCGTTGTTTGAATTTTCATTTTGAATTGAATCAATTGTTCTGATTTCGGGTTTTACATCATCGGAGACCAAAACTTTTAATTTTTGATATACAAACGAAATTATTAAAATTAAAACGCCTAAAAGTATGAATGCAATTATTTTTCCTGTTTCAGAAACGTTGCTAATGTCATAAACAAACAATTTTATAATTGTTAATCCGAGTAATGATAACGCAATGATTCGCATTGTTTTTGATGGTTTTTTTATACCAAAAATCAAGAAAACAAATGCAAATATTCCCCATAGAACCGGAAAACTTGTTTTTAGAATTGTTTCTCTTGATTCTGAAATTAGTGATTTTGCAAGCCAGAATTTACGATCATCAATCCAATATTTGGCTCTATTAATTGAAGGATTTTCTTTTAAAACTTGTTGCATTGTTATTGGCGAATTATTTAAAATTAATCCGTGAAGCATCACTTCTGTCGATGCTATATAAATAATGAAAAACGAAGCTATCCAAATAAAAATTGGTTTTTTGAAAAAATCTGAAAGTTCATTTTCTCGGTTCATTTTATATAATAAATAGCCAAAATAAATTGTGAAAGCCAACATTATGTAATGTAAATAGAAAACAATATTTTCGTTTGTTCCCAAAGAAATATAATTAGTATGTTCTGTAAAAGCTAAATTCGAAAATACAAATGTGAACAAAATTATATTTGCAATAGATAATAAAGTCGTTGCTTGTATGCCAAATTCTGAATCTTTTTTCAATAAGAAATGACACAAAATTGCTGTAAAAAGCAAATGAAAAACCACAGGAATTGCTGATAATGCTGGCGAATTCGGGAAATAATCAGCAGCTTGATAAGCAACTTCGAGAATTCCGACAAAATAAGCAAGCACGATTCCGACAATAAAAATAAATTTTCGGTAAATTTCTGGATTAAACGTAAATCCGAATTTATAAATATTTTCAGTTTCGTTTTTCAACAAATAATAAACGCCAAAACACGATGCGATTGCTACAACTCCAGTAATGAAAACCGAATTTAGTGCAATTTGTAAAACCGAATCGCCAGCATAAAAATTACTCCAATCTAGCAAAAGACTTACAAACATTAATGCGTGAACGA
>JAYVBR010000335.1:0-6781 GCA_043750395.1 Bacteroidota bacterium
TCTTTTTGGTTTTTAGAGTTTACTCTGTCAATAAATGCTTTTGGAAATGTGTCTTCCATTCCAAATAAAATTCCAATTTTTTTCATTTTAATTTTTTGATTTAGTTAATCTTGTCAAAGTTTTTTTTATTTATTTGTTGCTTTTTTTGCGTTAGGGATGGCAGTGGAAATCTTTTTTTCAATTGCCATCTCGTCTTTAGAACGAGATGGCAATTGAAAAAAAATTGGGAACGAACAGCCCGACCTCGTTTTTTTTAACGAGGTAACGCCCCAATTATTATTTCAATATTTTATTCTTGATAAATAATGCGGGAACATTTCTTTCCAGACTGGCCAGTCGTGTTCGCGGTCTTGGCGAATGTCTAACCAATGGTTGATGTCGCGATAGGCTAGGACTTTGCTGAGTTTTAGGTTGGCGTCTAGGCAAATATCCCAGTTTGATGTGCCTAGACAAATGTCCATATTCCAGAGTTCTCGGTCGTCTAAACCGTATAAATAATCTTCGGGTGAGTTGTAAAAAACGTCGTCGTTGTGAAAACCGTCCATAAAACTTTTAATGTTGAATGCGCCTCCCATTGAGAAAACGTGGCTGACATAACCTGGATGCCTGAACCCAAAATTGGCTGCGTGATAACCGCCAAAACTGCAACCTGCAACGGCTACTTTGCCAACGTAAGTGTTGTTTTTGACTTTTTCGATAATTTCGTGGCAGAGCATTTTGTCGTACCAAGTATGGTTTTGAATGCGGTGTGCAGGATGTATGTTTTTGTTATAAAAGCTGTCTTTATCGATGCTTGTTGGACAAAAAATCTGAATTAGTCCTTGTTTTATAAACCATTGTGCAGATTCTATTAAACCTTGGTCTTTGTTTTCGTGATAACTTCCCATCGATGTTGGAAATAATATTACTGGATAACCAGAATGTCCAAAAACCAGCATTTCAACATCTCGATTTAGGTTTGGGGAATACCATTTGAAGTGTTCTTCTTTCATTAAATTAATTTTAAACAAGTTTAATGAAATTATTAAAATTTGCCTAATTAAATAATATAAAAGTATTAGTTTTATTATAATCTCAATAAAATGTTTTAAATATTGATTTATTGCTAAATAAAAGTTTTAAAACATTTAAAAAATTAATTTTTCGCAATAATATGTGATTTTTTTAAATCAATATTTAAAATTTATAAGTAAAAGTCAAGATTTTTTGGTTGATTAAGTCTAATTTTGTAACACTATTAATTGAACTTGACTTTTTACTCTTTCAATAAGCATTGTAATCATTCTTTTGTTAAGATTAGATGCATTTTTAGAATATGCTTTATATTCGTCTAGAGTAAAAAATCCGATAACTATTCCTTTTAAGAAATCTCGAAATTTCATATCATTTTGAATATTTTGTTCTATGTATTCTAATTTTTTATTGACTGTAAGATTAAAAAAAGTATTTTTTTGTTTGATACAATATTCAATAAAAACGGCAATAATCAAGTCGTTTTGTATTTTTAAAATAGGTCTTAGTGTTGTATTTTGAAAATATTCTTCGGCGGAAGTTAAATGATTGATTTCTCCGATTGATTCGCCTCTAAATTCTTTGATTAATAGGTTTCTGCTTGTCATTTTTTTTATAAAATTACAAAAAAAATACCTCAGAAAACTGAGGTATTTTAGTTTATTAAAATTTTAATGTTTAATTAACAGTAAAAGTTACTTTTCTAACTAGTCTTCTTGCACCTTCTGAATCTTTATCTACTGTAGCATCTTCTCCATTAGCTTTTACATTCAATCTTTCTGGTGTAATTCCAGCTTTTATTAAAATTTGTTTTACGTTTTCTGCACGTTTCATAGAAAGAGAATCGTTTGATTCTGATTTTCCAATTTCGTCAGCGTGACCATATATATTAACAGTTTTGCTTGGGTTGTTTTTTAAGTAAGTTAACATAAAGTTTATCCCTTGTGTTGAAACATTGGTAGGAACAGGGTTTTTAGTATCAAAATAAGCTGCAACATAGCCATCGTTAATGTATTTTGTTACCATATCAGGCGCAATTGTTTCTGAACCTTTTGCAGAGAATTTAGAATCTAAATATCGTTCCATTTCATCTGGAACTCCATTTTTATTCAAATCGACCATTTTTCCTCTTGAGTCAACGGCAACTCCAGCTGTAGAGTTATTTTCTTGATCTAAATAATCAGGAACTCCGTCTTTATCTGTGTCATTCATTAATGTTTCCATTTCACCGACACGTTTTTCGAGTTCTAGTTCTTTTTCGGATTTTCCATTTTTAATTTCGGCCCAGTCTCCGTGAATATCATAGTTTCCAATTGAAAAAGACATTCCACCTGAGTAAGAAATCATTGATCCTGAAAGGTTTTGACTATCTTCGGCATAATATCCATCCCAAGAAAAGTGTTGTCTGTAATTGCTTGTAAAACTTAAATCGGCTGTTAAAGCTATTCTATCTGTTATTCTATAAGTTGGTGTAATTCCAAATATGAATCCGCCGTTATATTCAGTAACTTTATAATTTTGTCCACCCAAAGGATTCACTAAACCGGGTGTCATTGAGTTAACTTGAATTCCTCCGTGAAATAGCAAACCAACATTTCCTAAACTTTTTTGAATGTCAACTAATCTAGCAAGGTTTACAACTGCTTCGGTAGATATTGTATATACATTCATTTTGAAAGGTAAACTCGTTGAATTAGAATTATTTTTTGTTTGGTCAAAACTTAAACCAAATTTTAAACCCATTTTTGGACTGAACATGTATCGTCCAGATAAATTTACGTGATTTACAGAAAAAGATCCGAAAAATTGATTTGGATTGCTTGAAAAATAACCAACTCTATAAGGAGCTACACCTTTACTTTGTCCAACATTAACATCAAAAGACCATCTATTTATTGAATCATTTTCAAGTCGTCTGAAAATAGTAATTTGTGAGTTTCCTATGTAAGAAAATAAAAGTAAAGAAAACAAAAGTATTTTTTTATTCATTGGGAAGGATTTTAATTTATACAAAAGTAATTTTTTATAGTTAAAATGCAAATTATTTGTGTAATTATATAATTATGTAACTGAAAATTTAAAAAAAAATAAGAATTTCATAATAAAATTAATCTACCAAAATACTATTTCCATCAGATGGTAATTCGAAGATTTCTAAATCAAAATATTCAACAGATGCAATAATATGATCAAAAATATCTGACATTATGAATTCGTAATTTTCCCATTTTTTATCCTTCGAAAAAACATAAACTTCAATTGGTATTCCTTGTGAAGTTGGCTGTAATTGCCTGCAAACCAGCAACATGTTTTTATTTAAAGCTGGGTGATTTTCAAGATATTTGGTAATATATTTTCTGAATAATCCTAAATTTGTTAGATTTCTTCCATTAATCGAAAGACCTTTGTCTATTTTGTGTTCATTATTGAATTTTTTTAATTCTAAAGTTTTTTTATCAATATAATCTGATAAAATTTGAATTTTTTTGAAATCGTTTAATTCATTATCATTAATAAAACGGATACTTTTTGATTTTATTAAAATATGCCGTTTAATTCTTCGTCCTTCTGCGTTTTGCATTCCACGCCAGTTTTTAAAAGAGTCAGATATTAAACTGTAAGTTGGAATTGTAGTGGTCGTAAAATCGAAGTTTTGAACTTTAACTGTAGCTAAATTAATTTCGATTACATCACCATCGGCACCAAATTTTTCCATCGTAATCCAATCGCCAATTCTGACCATATCATTAACAGAGACCTGAATACTAGCCACAAATCCCAAAATTGTATCTCTAAAAATCAACAAAACAATCGCAGAAATTGCTCCTAATGTTGCAAGCATATCGCTAATTTTTATATTAAAAAGTTTCGATAAAATTGCTGTTATTCCTATCATCCAAAGCACAATCATTATTACTTGAATGTAACTGTCTATTGGTTTGTCGCTGTATTCTGGAATGCTTTTTAAATAATCTCGAAGTGCATTAAAAATTGTTCGTATTATCCAAAGTGCAAGACCTATTATATATACACCAATTAATTTACTAAAAACACTTTCCCAATAAATGTAAGTTTCCAAAATTATCGGAACCGATTTATAAATAAATAGTAGTGGAATTAAATAAGAAATAAATTTTGCAGTGTTGTTAGAAATCAATAAATCATCAAATTTAGTTTTGGTTCTTTTTGCTACGATTGCCATTGAGGTTATCAATAAAAATCTGAAAAACAAATAAATTATATAAGATAAAACACTTAGTATAAATATGTTAACTACTAAACTTGAATAATCTGCAATTGTTTGATTTATTCCCCATTTTTTGAATAACGAAAAACACCAAGCAAAAATTAATTCTAAATATTTATGCATTTTTTAAATATTTTTTATCGATGTAAAAAGTACCACAAGGAATCAGGGAAAAAAAGAAAAATAATAATACTTTTTGTGAAGTCCATTTTTTAATAAAAGCAAAATATATTGTAAATGCTATAAATCCTAAAAAAAGTATCCCATGACCCATACCAATTGGTGGCATAAATTGTTTATTTTTCAAAATATATTTCATTGGCATTGCAAAGAAAAATAATAAAATTGAAGATATTCCTTCGAGAACGGCAATTAACTTGAATAGTTTAAGCATTTTTATACCTTAATATTTGATTTTTGCAAATTTATGAATTTCTATTGACAATAAAATCATAAACTAACTTACTTTTGTGAATATTTTTAATACGAATGAGCAAACGAGACCTGAAGAAATATTTAACGGATTTAACTAAAACCCAACTCGAGGAACAATTTATAGAAATGTATGACAAGTTCAAAGATGTTAAGGTTTACTATGATTTTGTTTTTAATCCAAATGAAAATAATTTAATAAAAGATGCAAAACTTAAAATCTCGAATGAATACTATCCAATTCGTGGTAAACGTCCAAAAATGCGTCGTTCGGTTGCACAAAAATTTATAAAACACTTTATTTCATTGGGAATGGATTCGTTTTTGGTGGCAGATTTAATGTTATATAATTTAGAAATTGCCCAAACATTATCATCAGAAAAAATTATTACTAGCGAAACTTTTTATAAAAGTATGTTGACATCTTTCCAACAAGTGATAAGTTTTGCAATTGAAAAATCAATTTTATACGAATTTCAAAGTAGGGTAGAGGCAATAAAAAATGAGACAATCAATCAAAATTGGCGCAATTCTGAAAATTTTATTGCAATTCTTGAACGTCTAAATTACTAAGAAACATCTAAAATATTAGTTTTTTTATTTAACTTTTAGATTTTGGAACTCTAAACAACAAAACCAATCCAATAACAAAAAACATTCCTAAAAAGAGAATCGCATAGCGCATAGAACCAGTTAATTGGTCGATAATTCCATAAATTGACATTCCAATTACGATTCCGATTTTTTCGGTTACGTCATAAAAACTAAAAAACGATGCAGTATCTTCGGTTTCTGGTAAAAATTTTGAATATGTTGATCTTGCCAATGCTTGTATGCCACCCATTACGAGACCAACAAATCCAGCAGTTATATAAAAATGAATGGGCAATGTTACAAAAAAAGCACAAATACAAATAACTACCCAAATTGCATTTACAACTATCAAAGTCGGAATATTTCCAAACTTATTTGATGCTTTAGATGTTAAAACTGCACCCAAAACAGCAATTATATTTATAACTAATATACTAGTAATCAAACCCATAGTCTTTTGAGAATCAGATTCCCATGTAACTTCTTTTTCACCAAAATATGTGGCGACTAGCATTACGGTTTGAACTGCCATACTAAAAACAAAAAAAGCAATTAGATAGCTTTTCAATTCTAAATTTTGAAACAATATACTTTTTACTTTTTTTAGTTCTCTAAAACCATTTAAAAATATTTTACCAGTTACTTTTTGTTCACTTTTGTTTCCTTTCGGCAAATTATAAAATGTATATTGACTAAAAACCAACCACCAAATTCCGGTCAATGCAAACGATAACCGCATAGCATCAATAGCTTCTTGACCTTCTTTTCCAATCACTATAAACAAACAAATTATTAATAAAGTTACGCTGCCAATATATCCCATCGAATAACCTTTAGCACTCAAACCGTCTTGTTGTTCTTTGAAAGCTACGTCTGGTAAATACGAATTATAGAAAACCAAACTTCCCCAATAACCAATTAATCCAAAAAAATAAAATGTTAAACCCATATAAATATGTTGTAAATCAAACCAATATAAACCAATACAAGAAAACGAACCAATAATACAAAATAATTGTAAAAATGCTTTTTTGTTACCAATATAATCAGCAATTCCTGATAGAATCGGAGAAATTATTGCTACAATCAAAAAAGCAAATGCAGTTATAAAACTTATTAAAGCTGTATTTGACATTGTTAAACCAAATACTTGAATATCAGAATTGTCTTTAGAAAATAAACTTGCATAAAATAAAGGAAAAATTGACGATACAATAACCAATGTATAAACCGAATTGGCCCAATCGTAAAACGCCCAAGCGTTTAATAATTTTTTGCTTCCTTTTTTTAAGTTGTTCATTTTATGTGATTTAATTATTTATTTAATAAAAAAGTCATTCCAAATATGAAATGACTTTTAAAATATTTGTTATCGCAAACTTGCTCCAAGCTCAGTTTCAAGATTTTTTTGAATTTTTTTCATTACTTTATCGATTTGTTCATCGTCAAGAGTTTTTGAATTGTCTTGAATTGTGAAACTTACTGCATAAGATTTTT
>JAYVBR010000336.1:0-6778 GCA_043750395.1 Bacteroidota bacterium
TTACCAATTTTATATATACTATTTGAAAAAAAAGTAATTCTCCCACTGATTTATCAGATTTACTCTAAATTATTATTATTAAATACTTAAATCTGAAAGTAAATAATCTGCGTAAATCTGAAAAATTTGAGGGATAAAAATAATAATATATGACAAAAAATGAAAATCATATAAGTTGAAAACTCAGATAAATAATCTAATAAATCCAAATGATTTATTAGATTTACTCTAATTAAAAAATTATTAAATAATCTGTATAAATCTGAAAAATTTTGGGGATAACATAAAAAATAAAAAAAATGACAGAAAACGAAATTTCATACAAAATAAGAGGTGCAATATTTAAAGTTTATAATGAACTTGGTTCAGGTTTGTTCGAAAGTGTCTATGAAAAAGCACTAATGTATCAACTAAAAAAAGATGGATTAGAAGTCAAAAATCAAGTTTCTATTCCAGTTTATTATGATGATCAATTATTGGATATTGGTTTTATACTTGATATTTTAGTTGAAGATAAAGTTATAATTGAGATAAAATCTGTAGAAGAATTATCTAAAACGCATCATAAACAAATTCTAAATTATTTAGGATTAACAAATTTGCGTTTAGGTATTTTAGTCAACTTCAATACGCATTCTATTTCAACTACAATTCATAGAAAAGTTAATAGATACAACCCAATTGAAGATGAAATAATACGAGAAAATTAAAAACAAAAAATATAAAAATCTGAGGAAATTCGAAAAATCAGCGGGATAAAAATAATAATAATGAGGAAAAATAAAATCTATATTCTATCAGCGTTAATCTGCATAATTTGCGGTATAAAATCATTTGCTCAAGAAAAAATCACTTTGGATAAAGCCATTGAAACCGCATTGCAAAACAATTTGAAAGTCAAAAACCAAAAACTCAATTCAGAGTATTTGCAAAAAATGACCAAAACAGGTTATGATATTCCCAGCACAGGAATTATCTCCGAATACGGTCAATTTAACAGCGATGTAAATGATCTAAAAGTAGGCGTTTCTCAAAGTATCAAATTTCCAACCATTTACAAAAGACAAAAACAACTTTTAGTGGAACAAGCCAAAACAGGCCTATGGAACGAAGCTTTACAAAAAAAGGAATTGACCAAAGAAGTAACAAGCTTATTTTATGAAATGATTTATTTAAAAGAGAAAGAAAAATTATTACTGAAAAGTGATAGTATCTATTCTGAATTTTTAAGGAAATCAACACTTCGTTTTGACAAAGGCGAAAGCAATGTGTTGGAAAAAGCAACTGCAGAAAACCAATCGGGACAAATAAAAATACAATTGCAAGAAGTACAAAGCGATTATAAAATAGTACAATCACAATTTAAAATGTTACTCAATGCTGATAAAGATTTTATTCCTTTTGCAGATAAAATAAAAATAACTTTTGATGAAAAAACATCAAGTGATGCAACAACAAATTACCCAAGTGTCAAATTATTCGAGCAAGAAGCAAACATTAATAAAGCAGAGATTGCATTGGAGAAATCAAAGAAAATGCCTGAATTAATTGGTGGAGTGTATTGGCAAACATTCAAAGCGAATACCAATATTCAAGACAGTTACAATGGTGTTTACGGACAGTTTGGAGTAACGCTTCCGCTATTCAATTCATCATTCGGCAACACAAAAAAAGCATTGGAAAGCAAAACCCAAATCGCTGAAAATAATTTGAATTATGAAAAAATAAAACTGCAAAACCAGTATCAAAATTTATTACAGGAATATCAAAAAAGCAAAACAACAATTGAATACTATGAAACCAAAGCATTAAAAAATGTAGATTTAGTAACCAATACCGCTAATAAAAAATTTGTTGGAGGCGATATCAATTATTTAGAATGGGTAATGCTCCTCAATCAAAATACCGAAATTCAAAGTAATTATATTGAAGCTGTTAGAAAATCGAACGAAACAATCATTAATTTAATGAACTTAATATCAAAGTAACAATGAAACACTTAAATCAAATAGCAATAGGCAATATGCAAATTGCAAATAATAAATTGCAAATTCTTAAATGTATAAAATCTTTAATCTTTTGCTGTTTGCCCTTTGCCCTTTGCCTTTTAACCTCTTGCGGAAACAAAAAATCAGAGGAAGAAACAACCGATACCGCAACTATCGAAAACGTTACAACACTTACCGATGCTCAAATAAAAAATGCAAGCATTCAAACAGGGAAAATAGAGCAAAAAGAAATTTCGGCAATATTAAAATTGAATGGAAAAATAGATGTGCCACCGCAAAATTTAGTTTCTATAAGTGTTCCAATGGGCGGATATTTAAAAACCACCAAATTGTTAGAGGGTATGTTTGTAACCAAAGGACAGGTCTTGTGCGTTGTCGAAGACCAACAATACATTCAATTGCAAGAAGATTACTTATTAGCAAAAGCAAAAATTGATTATGCTAAAGCCGAATTTGAACGCCAAAAGGAACTCAACCAAAGTAAAGCCAGCAGCGATAAAGTCTATCAACAAGCACAAGCCGAATACAATTCGCTTTCAGTAATGGTACAATCATATGGCGAAAAACTGAAATTTGCAGGAATAAATCCAAATAATATATCAGCAAAAAATATTTTAAAAAGTATCAATGTATATGCACCAATAAGCGGTTATGTTTCTAAAGTTAATGTAAACACAGGTAAATATGTAAACCCAAGCGATATTTTGTACGAAATTGTGAACACATCCAACATACATTTGGCAATAACCGTTTTCGAGAAAGACATCAGTAAACTAGCTATTGGTCAAACAGTCATTGCCTACACCAATACCAATCCCGAAAAAAAATATGCTTGTAAAATAATATTAATAGGCAAAGATTTTACCGAAAACCGAAGCGTCGAAATGTACTGTCATTTTAACAACTACGACAAAGCACTTTTGCCAGGAATGTATATGAACGCCGAGATTGAAGTGAAAAGCCAACAATCAAACGTTTTACCATCTGATGCCATTGTAAGATTTGAAAATAAAAATTATGTTTTTATTGCTAAACAAAATAAGCAATTTGAAATGAAAGAAGTAACAACAAGAAATACAGAAAATGAATTTACTGAAATTCTTTCAGACGATTTGAATAATGAAAGCATTGTTATAAAAGGAGCTTATTCACTGTTAATGAAAATTAAAAATGTAGAGTAAGAGTAGAAATATTATAAATTTGTATTTTAAAAATATTTCCGTTTAAAATGAAACATTACAATTATATTTTTGCAGGCGCAGGATTAGCATCATTAATGACCGTTTATAAAATGATTTTATCAGAAAAATTTCAAGATAAAACCATTTTATTAATCGATTCAGATGCTAAAAAAACCAATGATCGAACTTGGTGCTTTTGGGAAAAACCCAATCATCAATGGGAAAATGTTGTTTCTAAAAAATGGAAAACAGCATTTTTTGCTAACGAAAATCAAAGCCGAAATTTAGATTTAAAACCTTACGAATACAATATGATTCGAGGTTTAGATTTTTATAATTTGGTATTTGATTTAATTGCAAAACAAAAAAACATCACTTTCGTTAATGATAAAATAGTTTCATTTAATGATGATTTGAATCAAGTCAAAATTATTTGCAATTCCGAAGAATCGGAAGTAAATTTCAGTTGCGACAAACTATTTAATTCAATTCACGAAAGAACAGCATCCGAAAGTCAAACAAAATATGCGGTTTTGCAACAACATTTTATTGGTTGGTTTATAAAATCTGAGCAAGAAGTTTTTGATCCAGAAATGGCGACTTTTATGGATTTTTCGTTAGAACAAAACGGAAATACCAAGTTTATGTATGTTTTACCAACTTCCAAAACCGAGGCTTTGTTAGAACCAACTCTGTTTTCGCACAAACATTTAAAACATGCAGAATATGAAAAAGAAATTAAAGATTATGCTCAAAAACTTGGCATAAAAAACTACGAAATAGTCGATAAAGAACGAGGTAGCATTCCGATGACTTGCTATCCGTTTTGGAAAAATAATTCTAAAAATATAATAAATATTGGTACAGCTGGCGGTTGGTCCAAAGCAAGTACGGGTTTTACTTTTTACCATACCAATAAAAAAACCAATAAATTAATTGATTTTCTTGAAACTGATTCTGATTTTACAAAATTTCATAAAAAAACAAAATTTTGGTACTATGATTTAATTTTTCTCAATGTTTTAGATCAGCGAAACGAATTGGGTTCGAAAGTTTTTACATCATTGTTATTAAAAGGAAATCCTGAACTAATTTTTAAATTCTTGAACGAAGAAACTTCGTTTTTAGAAGACATAAAAGTTATGTTAAAATGTCCCACTTTTCCATTTTTAAAAGCTTTCTTGCGAGTAATTTTTAGACCATAAAATAATGAACAAAATAATTTTAATTTTCGTTTTAGGATTTTCAGTATTTGGATTTTCGCAAGTTTCGACCAACAAAGCACAAGATGCAATCGAAGAAGAATTTTTGACAAATTGTGCTCAAAAACACAATTACACATTTCAAATGACCGAATGGCAAAATTGTTTGGACCAAGGTTTAAAAAAAGACAGCACAATTGCACATTTGTGGCAACAAAAAGCAATGCCTTATTATAAAGCCAAAAAATACGAAGTTGGCTTGCCGTTTCTGGATAAAGCTGTAAAATACAATCCTCAAAGATGGCAATCTTATAGAGCCTTTATGAAATGCATTTTCGCCAAGCAATATAGAGATGCAATTGCCGATTTCGAAGATTGCAAGAAAAAATTTGGTAATGGTTATGTTATGGATCATTCGTATGATTTTTACATCGGAATTTCGTATTTACAATTGAATGAATATGAAAAAGCACAAAAACTCTTAAAAAATTATGTCGACGAAATGTTCGAAAAACGAGACAAATTAGAACATCCAACCGCGTTGTTTTATCTTGGAATTGCAGAATATGAACTAAAAAAATACGAAGAAGCAATTGTTCAATTTGATAAAGCTTTAAAAAATTTTCCAGAGTTTTCCGATGTCGAATATTACAAATCAATTTGTTTAAAAATATTAGGACGACAAAAAGAATTTGAAATTTTATATGATAAAGCAGTGTTAGATTATAAAAAAGGTTTCAAACTCAATGAGGACAATACAATTTACGAAACCTATCCCTATCAAGAAAAATGGAATAATTAATCAAACTATAACAAAAATTTATAAGCAGATTTATTTTTAAAATTACAAATCTACTTATCTTTGCAAATGGTTTTTGATATTCAAAACAATCTGATATCAAAAATCGTTAATCTTAAATCTCTATTCAAAATGTATCCAGAAGAAATGGTAAAACCAATGCGAGCAGAATTATCTGACGCTGGTTTTCAAGAATTACATACTACCGAAGAAGTAGAAAACGCAATGAAACTAGACGGTACAACACTAGTAATCGTTAATTCCGTTTGTGGTTGTGCTGCAAGAAATGCTCGCCCAGGTGCAAAAATGAGTTTGGACAATGCTAAAAAACCAAACAATTTAGTAACCGTTTTTGCAGGAGTTGATACCGATGCTGTAACTTCGGCTCGTGGATTTATGTTTCCGTTTCCGCCATCGTCGCCAAGTATTGCTTTGTTCAAAAATGGCGAATTGGTTCACATGTTGGAGCGTCATCACATCGAAGGTCGCCCTGCAGAATTAATTGCAGACAATTTAAAAGATGCTTTCAACGAATATTGTTAATTGTTTTAATCACAATTTTATAAGTTTAAACAAAAAGGCATAAAGTTCATTAAGATTAATAGTGAACTTTGTGCCTTCTTTGTGAAACTTAGTGGTTAAATAATTACTTTTGCAAAAAACTTAAACCTGTTTATAGCATGCAACTGTACAACACTTTAAGCGCAGAAGAACGTAAATCTCTTATCGACGAAGCAGGAAAACAAAGACTAACTTTGTCTTTTTATGCTTATGCGCAAATACAAAACCCAACACAATTTCGAAACGAACTGTTTTTAGCTTGGAACCAACTCGAAGTTCTAGGGAGAATTTATGTTGCCCACGAAGGCATAAACGCGCAACTTTCGTTGCCAGCAGATTGTTTTTATGATTTCAAAAAATCGATTGAATTTTATGATTTCTTGCAAAATCTGCGAATGAATATTGCTGTCGAACAAGACGATTTTTCGTTTTTGAAACTTACCATAAAAGTTCGTGATAAAATTGTTGCCGATGGATTAACTGATGAAACTTTCGATTCATCAAATATCGGAATTCACTTAAAAGCCAAAGAATTCAACAATTTACTTCTAGATCCAAACACAATTGTGGTCGATATGCGCAACCATTACGAATCAGAAATCGGACATTTTACCAATGCCATAAAACCCGATGTTGATACTTTTAGAGAATCGTTACCAATTATCGAAGAACAACTCACTAATCACAAACAAGACAAAAATTTATTGATGTATTGCACTGGTGGCATTCGTTGCGAAAAAGCATCAGCCTATTTTAAACACAAAGGTTTCGAAAATGTGTATCAGCTTGAAGGCGGCATAATCGAATATACACGCCAAGTAAAAGCCGAAGGTTTAGAAAGCAAGTTTATTGGCAAAAATTTTGTTTTCGATCACAGATTGGGCGAAAGAATTACTGATGATATTGTTTCGAATTGTCATCAATGTGGCAATCCTTGCGATGAACATACTAATTGTGTTAACGAAGGTTGTCATTTACTTTTTATTCAATGCGAAAATTGCGCCAATGCGATGCAAGGTTGCTGTT
>JAYVBR010000337.1:0-6773 GCA_043750395.1 Bacteroidota bacterium
CATAAGCCGGATTAATAACATTCATATTGTACATATATTGTGTGTATTGCGGGTCTTGTTGGGCAAAACTTTCAAAGAAACTCAATAAACTAATCGTTACGGCTAAATATATTTTATTCATTATAATGGTGGTTTTTTGTGTTTGTATTAATTAGTTTCTTTATTGATGTAAACCCAACCGGTTTTGGTGTTTCCGTCTCCTAATTCTGCTACATAATAATAGGTACCATCAGGTAAAACCTCACCCGCATTTGACTGACCAATCCATTCTTTGGTGTAACTTGTTTTAGAATAAACATCTGTACCATATCTATTGTAAATATTTAACTGTTTTACTTTTAGAGTTGATAAGTCAAATTCGTCATTTAACGAATCGTTATTCGGAGAAATTCCTTTTTGAATTTCACAAGTTATGTTAGTTACAATAAATTTAACTGTTTTTGTACAACCATTAACCGTCACATCACAAGTATATTCTCCCAAAGCTTTAACAACAGCTGAAGAACCGTTTGCTGTCAAATCAGTTGAATTTTGCCAACCATAAGTTGCGCCACTTAGAGCGGGAACTATATCTAAAGTAAAAAATGGTCCTTTACATTCTTGAGTTATTCCAAAAATTGGTAATGCTTTGGTATTAATAATTATCTGTAGTGTTTTAGCACACTGACCAAGATTTGGTGTAAAAGTGTAAGTTTTATCTCCAACAACATTTGATGTAATCACGGCTGGAAGCCAAGTACCAGTAATCGCAGTTGTATTATTAGAACTTGTTGGTAATAAAGGGATGTCGCTAGTTGGTGCCAACACACAAATTGGTGCAATAGTTGCAAAAACAGGGTCAATACTTGGATCAACAATTGAAATCATCATCGAAGTTGTCGAGGCGCACTGACCTGAATTTGGCGTGAAACTATAAGTAATTTGCCCAGCAGTTGCTGTACTAATTACTGCATTCCAAGAACCAGTAATTGTAGGAATATCATTTGAAGAGGTTGGCAATAATGGCGCTGTAGTTCCCTTACAAATTGATGGAATTTGTGCAAACGTTGGCGTTTTAACAGGGTTTATTGTTATTTGCGCAATTTTAGTTCCACCGCTAAGACACAAAACAGAATTAGAAGGTAAATTATAAATAATATCGTGAGTACCTGATGGAGCATTAGTTAAATTAATTTCTCCTGTTAGTGCATTTAATTGTGAAGGCGATGTTAGTGTAGTTGAAGAAAATGTTCCTCCAAAAACAAAAGTAGAATTTATAACTGGACTTGGATTAACTATTGTTGATTTACAAACGGGACTAACATAACTAAAAGTTGTATCTTGAAAAGATGGCACATTTACAGTTAAATTAAAAGTTTTAACGGAACCTGCGTAACAATTTGCTGGATTTCCTGTGATTGAAACAGTTATTACGTAGTTTCCTGGTTGGCTATTAGCCAAATTAATTTCGCCAGTAGTTGGATTAATACTTAATCCAGGATTGGCGATTGTTGAAACAGGCGTAACAGTATATGTAATAATTATTGGAAATGTTGGTGGTGCTGTCATCGTAACTCCATCTGAACTAAAAGTCGTTTGAATTGTTGGTAACATATTGCCACCTAAAGTACAAGCAACAGATAATGGATAAGTTAAAGTTGAAACAGATGTAATTACTGGATTGATTGTAATTGTAGCTGGCGAGTTCACTTCAGCATAACAATTTAAAATATTTGTACTTGCTGGTAATTTATAATTAATTGTGTATGTTCCAGCAGAACTTGTTGCTAAATTAATTTCTCCTGTTGCAGAATTAATTATTAACAAAGAGTTTGCACAAGAGAATACGCCTCCACCAATAAAACCATTATCAACTATTGGAGTTGGATTTATTCCGTTTTTGCAAACTGGACTAGTGTAATTAAAACCATTTAATGGAGTATTCAATGGCAATATTGTTATGTCAAAACTAGAGATTCCTTCTAACAAACAAGTAGTTGTGTTTGCATTTATTTTATAAGTTACTGTGTAAGTATTGGCTGGTGATGATGATAAATTAATTAAACCAGTAATTGGATTTATTATCAATGCAGTATTTAAACAAGAATAAGTTCCTCCTGTTGTAAAACCAGATGCGGTTGTAGGAGTCGGATTTATTCCGTTTTTACAAATACTTATTGGATAAGTAAAATTAGTAACTGGCGTAATGTTTGTACCAATAGTTATTGTAAATTGTTTTTCAGTTGTACAATTTACATTAGTAGCATATACATAAATGGTTTGAGTTGTTGTCAAAACTGTTCCCGATAGAATTGGAGTTCCTGCTCCGTTTGGTAATGAATAATAAGCACCATCACCAACTAAAACTGGAAGTGTATAATTCAAACAAGCATTTTGACTATTTGGCGCATTAACAACGGGAATTGCTAAAATTTCAACTTGAAATGGTGCTGATACATAAGTTGGGCAACCACCTGCTGGGTTAGCAGCCACAGTGTAAACAACATTATAAACTCCGATTTGACTACCAATTGGCAGAATAGCTCCAGTTGAAGGATTTATTGACAATCCTGCTGGAGTAGCGCTATAAGTTCCATTTGGCGTTCCGTTTGAAGCTCCATTTGGTGTTCCGGTTTTAGTTACTAACTTTAAAATCGGATCATTTTGACACCATCTTGCAGTTGCGTTATAAGTGATTGTATCATCGGCAGGCGCTTCTATAACAACAGTTCTTCTGGTTATAATTGAAGGAATACTTGAACAAGTTCCGCCAACAACCGTTGCAGTTTCGCTTGTAACAATATATACTCCTGGCAAACTTGTTGCTAAAGTAATTACACCAGTAACAGCGTCTAAAGTTAAACCAGCTGGAGTAGAAGAATAAGTCCCAGCTGATGCGCCGTTACCTAAAATAGGTGTAACTGTATTTGGAACCTCGTTTTTACAATATCTCAATCTATTGTATTCAAATATATTAATTGGGAAACAAGAAGTTGTTCCTCCCCCAGTATTTGATTGAGAGAAAGTAACAGTTCCTGGTTGGTTCGAAAAGTTAGTTATCATAATAACATATACTTCACAAAGTTGTGCGTTTGGAATACAAATTATTTCTTCAGGAGCAGGCGAATAACTACAAGCGTGTATTGCACCAGAAACTGGACAACCGTCGGCTGGTGTTGGGGCAGGAAAAAATCCAGCTAATGGATTTGCAGGTACGCCAGTGCAAGCTGTTTCTAGACTAGTAAATGGTCCCCAAGCAACATAATCGACATCGCGACCAACTCCATTATTGTCTTGTTGGGAAATTAAATAAGTCAACGGTCCAGCTTGATTTACTTGTAAAAAGAAAAAGGCTGGATTCGGAGAAGTAAATAAACAACCTATTTGACCTAAACTTGGAATGTTGGTTGCGTTGGCATAAGATACTGTTTGACCAGTACAGAAAGCTGGGGCTTCGGTACAAGGTAAAGTACCTATACAAAGGCTAAAAGTTGTAAATTGTGGCGATGCGGCTACTGAATAAACCCTAACATAATAAGTTGTTCCTGCAGTTAAACCAGCACCAGAATTACAACCTACTTCGGTTAATGAACCGCAAACATTTCCTTGAAAAACAGCATATCTTAATCCTGCAACTGTGCCGCCAACTACATTGTTAAATGAAATAATATGTGTTGGAGCTGTAGCTGTAAAAGTAAACCATACATCGTCATTGGCTGTGCCTAAGCAAGTTGTTGCTTGTGTTGAACCAGTTGCCCCTGCTAAAGTTCCAGGAGTAGTTTGAGTACAAGCTAAATTTTGATTAACTACTGCAAATGTTGCATTAGCACACTCATCATTTAAAGGGGTTGTTGCAAAATTAAATGATGACCAAATACTTTGATCAGAATTTGAACAAATGGCTCTAACATAAAAAACATAAGCTGTGCCTGGTGTCAAACCAGTTACAAAATAAGGATTTGTTGTTGTGATACCAGATGTTGTAGGAATTGGTGAACCCGCAGGTAATACTAATATTTGCCAAGAGGTAGCTATTGAGCCACCAATGTTTGGTAATTGAGTCCAACCTAAAGTTGCTGTAGTTTGTGTTGTATTAGTTGCATTTAATAAGTATGGTCTTGCACAAGTTGGTGCAGGACTACAAGTAACATTTGCTTCCCAACCTGTGCGATTTACTGAACCATCGCTTCTAAAATTAAATGTCAAACAACCATCTGGACTTGTTGAAGTAAAAGGTCCAGGAATTGTTGTTCCCCAATATGCCCCTTGTTGCGTTAGCGGTCCAAATCCAACTGCAGGGTTATTGCTTTCTAATGGAGTTGCATTTACAGATGAACCATCATAAACATATAATCCATCAAAACTAGGTTCAGTATTGAATACTGTAAAAGTTACAGTAACAATTTGTCCAGGATTTTGAGGACATATTATTGTTGTTGAATTAGCAGTATTTGGATAATTATTTGGAGCGTTGTTTAAAGCAGTTCCACCTTGACCACCTAAATCAAAAAATTGTTGTCCACAAGTTGGTGGAATAATTAATGTTGTTGCACTTTTTGGCCCTACTATTGTACTACTTAAAGTAGGCGAACAAACTGCTTGAACATAAAAGTCATAACAAGTTTCAGAAGTTAAACCAGTAAATGGATATGGATTTAGAGTTGTATTTATCCAACCAATAGAAGTATTAGTTGGTGCTGGTGCACCGCACGGTACTTTAATAACTCTCCAACTGTTGCTTATTGATCCATCAGGATTTGGTAATTGCGTCCAAGATAATGTTGTAGTTGTTGCAGTTACTAAACTTGTTGCTAAATTTTTTGGTTTTTTACAAGGGTCTGGAGGCCCACAAGTTATAGACGAATTCCATCCTGGTCTTTGTACTAAACCGTCACTTTTAAAAACAAAAGTCAAACATCCATCAGGATTCTCTGATGTAAATGGTCCAGGAATTATTGTTCCCCAATAAGCTCCAGCCAATGCCGCAAGTGGACCAAGTCCAATTGGATTTCCACTAGAAATTAAATTAGCTGCAATAGTATTGTTTCCGTTATAAACATATATACCATCCCAATTGGCTTCGGTATCAAATGCTGTAAAAGTAACCGTAACAACATCTCCAATATTGGTTGGACAAATAACAGTTGGAATATTTGAAGTTGCATTATAATTATTGGCAATTCCACCTTCATCAACATAATTTCCACCACAAACTGGCGGTGCAGATAAAGTACAAAAATTTATTGGAGCCGACCAAAAACTCACATCGTTTGCTGTTGTTGAACAAACTGCTCTTATATAAACATCGTAACAGCTTCCGGCTGCTAAGTTTGTAATAGTTAATGGATTAGAGCCTATTGCAGTACCCAAAGTTGTGTTAGATGGCGCAACTGATGGTGATGGTAACGCAACATATTCCCAAGCTGTTGCAATCGAACCATTAGGGTTTGCTGGTTGTGTCCAAGTAATAGTTGCGCCATTTTGTGTAATCAATGAAGAAACCAATGTTGTTGGTTTAATACAAGTTGGTGGTGGTGCACAAGTTACATTTGCAACCCAACCAAGTCCTACTACTGAATTATCAGATGTAAATACGAATGTTAACGCACCTGAAACTGTTGAACCAGTAAAAGTTGGTGGCAATGTTGTTCCTGAATAGGTTCCTAGCAATGTTCCTGTTGCTGTTCCATCATATATTAATAGTCTATCAAGAGTAGGTTCAGTGTTAAATGCCGTAAAAGAAACAGTAACCTGTTGACCCGCAATAGCCGGAGGAATTGTAACAGTATAATTTTCATTATTTTGATAATTTCCAGCTAATCCACCCGTATCATAAAATTGACCTCCACATGCCGGCGGTGCAACCAACGTTGTAGCAGATATTGGACCAGTCCAAGTGCTCAATAAAGAACCAGGACAAACACTTCTAATATAAAAATTATAACAAGTTGCTGACAACAAACCTGTTGAAAATACTATTGGGCTTGCACCTACTGGAACACCAACTGAAGTTACAGTTGGAGAAGTTGTAACTGTACAAGGAATTGCAATAACTTCATTAGAAGTAACCGAACCTAAGTTTGTCCAAGCTATATTAACAGAATTTACAGTTGGATTTGTAACTGCAAAATCAGTTGGTCTTTGACAAGGTGGCGGTGGAATACAGGTTACATTGGCAATCCAACCACTTGCGGTTGTAGAACCATTTGAAACAAAAACGAATGTTAATGCGCCTGAAGCCGAAGAACCTGTAAAAGTTGGAGGGAAAGTTGTTCCAGAATAAGTACCCAATAAAACTCCAGAAGTACTATTTCCATCATAAATTTTTAAAGTATCTGAATTTAACTGCGTATTAAACGCTGTAAAAGTTACAGTAACTTGATTTCCTGGTGTTGGTTCAATTGTTATAGTATTGTTTTCACTATTAGAATAATTGGCAGCTGAACCTCCTGAATCGGTAAAAATTCCACCACAAACAGGCGGCGTGACGGTTGTACAATATAAAAAATCTCCTGACCAAGCACTGAAATTGCCATTACCGCAATTGTTTCTAATTCTATAATGATAACAAGTAGAACCTGCTAAACCAGTTTGAACAAATGAATTTGTTGTCGAACTTGATGTTGCAGTCCCTGTAAAAGGAGTTGCTTGTGGTTGGCTTTCTATTTCATAACCAACTGAACCTGCAACAGCAGTCCAACCTAATGTTGCGCTTGAAGACAATATTGATGTTGCTGTTAAACTTGTTGCAGCTGGTGCAAAACACTGTGTAACGATTCGAACCTGATCGACCA
>JAYVBR010000338.1:0-2906 GCA_043750395.1 Bacteroidota bacterium
CCCTATCGTCGTTTTCAAAATTTTGCCAATGCGGATTTTCTTTAGACATATGTCCTACCAGAAATTGTTTACCATTTTCGTGAATTTCTAATTCTAAAGGAATGTGAGTTGCACCAATGTCACCGTTTTGCTGATTTATTAAAATCCCAAAACTATTGTTTTTAAGAAAATCTAATATTTCATCTTGGTTTTCGTTTTTATATATTTAAGGAACGTACCTATTATTGATTTTTATTACAAACAAATCTAGCTTAAATTTAAAAATAAACATCATTTTCATCTTTTTTTTGTCTTTTAATAGTCTATAAAAATTAACATTAGTATATTTGCCTATCATCTAAACTTAAATTCTTATGAAAAAATTAATTTTATTATTTGCACTAGCAATATTTAGTATTGCTTGCAAAACACAATCTCCAGTCGGAACAAGTCTTGACAAAAAATCAGAAGTCGCTATTAAAGGAAATTGGACAATTAGTGCAGTAACCTATCCTGGTTCAGAATACATTAAAGTAACATCGTTTGATATTGCAGATTCAAAATGTTTTATTGGCAGCAACTGGAAATTTATTTCAAATAACAACAAAGGAACAATGGCATTAACAAAAGGAGATTGCATAGCTTTTGAATCGAACATCACTTGGTACATTAATAAAGACGGTCAATTTGTAATGAAATTAATTGATGCAGGCGAAAAAGCAAAAAGAGTAAAAGAAGGAGTGATTTTATCGGTTTCAAACCAAACGGATTCTTCTTTTCAATTAATTGATAGAATTAATGTAGGTGGAAAATCTGTAGAAGTAGTTTACCAATTTCAAAAAGCAATTTAATTTAAAATAATATCAAATATGAAAAATATAAAGAAAATATCAGTATTTATACTAGCAGTTATTTTTAGTTTAAGTTCAACTTTAACTGGTTGCGAAGCTGTTAAAAACACAAACAAAACCCAGCGTGGCGCAGGAATCGGTGTTGTTCTTGGTGGAGTTCTAGGAGCAGTTATTGGCAACAATGTTGGTGGTGGCGGAAACGGTGCAATTGGTGCAGTTCTTGGAGGCGTTATTGGCGGAGTAGCTGGTGGTGTTATCGGAAACAAAATGGACAAACAAGCTCGTGAAATTCAAACTGCAATTCCAGGAGCACAAGTAGAAAGAGTTGGAGACGGAATTAGATTGGTTTTAGGAGAAAACTCAATTCGTTTTGATGTAAATAAATCAACATTGACACCAACTGCTAAAGCTAATCTTGATAAATTAATTCCAGTTTTTCAAAGCTATGCCGATACCGATATGGTAATTTATGGCTTCACAGATAGTTCTGGAAAAGAAGATTATAATAAAATATTATCAGAAAAAAGAGCTGCAACTGTAAAGTCTTACTTAGCTTCAAAAGGATTGGTTATAACACGTTTTATCTCTAACGGATTAGGAATTGCTGACCCAATTGCAAGCAATGACACTCCAGAGGGAAAAGCTCAAAATCGTCGTGTAGAATTTGCAATTACAGCAAATGCTAAAATGATTGAAGACGCTAAAAAAGAAGGTAATTAAAATTCTTTAAAAATATTTTAAAAAAAGCTGTTTCGAAAGTCACAGCTTTTTTTTATTTATCAATAATGGATTATATAAAAATCGTAATAATTTATTTTTAAAATTTTTTATAAACTTTCAAAACCATATATTTGCAATCTTTTAAAAAAATCGAAAAGCTAAATAAAATGACAAATAATAATATTTTAAAAGGAGTTTTTTTTGTAGCACTTGGCGCAACAAGTTACGGAATGCTAGCCACTTACGTAAAATTGGCTTACCAAGAAAATTATACAACTGCCGAAGTTACATCTTCACAATTCATACTTGGAATTCTTGGAATATTAATTATTAATTTATTTCAGAAATTAAAAAATAAAGAAGTTGCCGAAAAACCATCAAAAAGTAATGTTTTAAACCTTATGCTAGCAGGCTCATCACTCGGAATGACGAGTGTTTTTTATTATTTATGTGTAAAATATATCGATGTTTCAATTGCTATTGTGCTACTAATGCAAACCGTTTGGATGGGCGTTTTACTAGAAATGATTCTCGATAAAAAACTGCCATCAGCTCAAAAAACATTTTCGGTTGTGGTTGTATTAATAGGTACAATTTTGGCAACCAATTTATTAAACAATCAAAACGAAATCGATTGGCGAGGCATTTTTTGGGGAATGTTAGCAGCAATGTCTTTTACAACCACAATGTTTACAGCAAACCGTGTTGCAACCCACATTTCGTCAGCGCAACGCAGTTTGTATATGCTTTTGGGCGGTGCAGTTATTGTTTTCGGTTTCGGTATTTTCACACAAACGACACCATATAATTTCGAAATTTTTATGAAATGGGGAATTGTATTATCGCTTTTTGGAACGATAATTCCGCCAATGTTGTTTAATGTTGGTTTCCCAAATACAGGAATAGGTTTGGGAAGTATTGTTGCATCTTTAGAATTGCCAGTTTCGGTAATGATGGCATATTTTATTTTAAACGAAACAGTAATTTTATCGCAATGGTTCGGAATAATTTTAATTCTTTGTGCAATTATTATTATGAACATCAACTTTAAGTCGAAAAAAAAATTGTAAAAAATGAATTCACTTTTTCCATCAAATAAAATATTATTCGATTTGCAAGATGCTGATTTAGAATATTATCCTAACTTTTTTAATTTTGTCGAAGCCAATGAACTATTCCAGAAATTAAAAAACGAGGTGCCTTGGCAACAAGACGATATTATGGTTTATGGAAAAGTTCACGCACAACCAAGATTAACAGCATTGTATGGTAACGAAGGCAAACCTTATGGTTATTCGAATATTGTAATGCAACCACACAATTGGTCACCATTAATAATGTTCATTAAAAACGAAA
>JAYVBR010000339.1:0-6759 GCA_043750395.1 Bacteroidota bacterium
TGAAAGCGAATAAACCTGATAACCACCTGAATCGGTCAAAATATTTCGATCCCAATTCATGAATTTATGTAATCCGCCAGCTTTTTCAAGAATATCGAGTTTTGGCCTTAGGTACAAATGATAAGTATTTCCTAATATAATATCTGGATTTATTTCTTCTTTCAATTCTCGCTGATGCACACCTTTTACTGACGCTACGGTTCCAACAGGCATAAAAATAGGTGTTTCTATTGTGCCGTGGTCAGTAGTTATTGTTCCTGCGCGAGCTTTAGTTTGAGTGTCTTTTTTGAGTAAATCGAATTTCATATTCGCAAATATAATTTAATTTAGGTTTTAGTTTCTAATGTTAATAAAATTTTTAAGTTTAATTTACAAATTAACCCTTTTCTAAAAATAAACACTTAAATTAACATTTTAATATTAAATGATTTTAAATCAGTTTTTTAAATAAATGATGAGAGCATTAGTAATTTCAGGGGGTGGAAGTAAAGGAGCATTTGCTGGTGGTGTAGCCCAATTCTTGATTGAAGAAAAAAAATACGAATACGATTTATTGATTGGAACCTCAACAGGAAGTTTATTAATTCCGCATTTGGCTTTGGGCAATGTTGCGAAAATTCACGAAATTTACACCAATTTCGGAATGCATAAAATTTTTAGTATTTCACCTTTTGTAGTAAAACATAAAAACAATGTTGATTCCGTAAAAATTAATCATTTTAATGTTTTATTGCAGTTTATCAAAGGAAAACGAACTTTTGGAGAAAGTCATAATCTTCGAAAATTTATCGAAGAAAAGTTTACAATTTCTGAATTTAATGAACTCAAAAACTCAAAAACCAACATAGTTGTAACTGTAACTAATCTTTCTAAAAACCAAGTTGAATACAAATCAATTCGAGATTTTGACTATTTTGACTTCTTAGATTGGATATGGATTTCCTGTAATTATATTCCATTTATGAGTTTGGTTTCTAAAAATGGATCAGAATATGGCGATGGCGGTTTTACCAGCTTAGTTCCCATTCGCGAAGCTATAAAACGTGGAGCAACCGAAATTGATGTTATAATTCTAGAAACCGAAACACAATTGGAACCAGCAAATGTTGGGAAAAATCCATTTTCATTAATGGTTTCGATTTTCTCAACATTATTTGACCAAGTCGAAAAAAATGATGTTACAATAGGAAAATTAGCTGCAAAAAACAAAAATGTAAAACTTAATTTATTTTATACACCTATTAAATTGACAAATAACTCATTAATTTTCAATAAAGAAAAAATGAAATCTTGGTGGATTGAAGGTTTCGAATATGCAAAAAATAAAAGTGAAATTATGAGTGAAATAAAATAATTTACAATTTTAAACCTTTATTTTGATTGCTACCAAAGCATTCCAACCTCATTTTTAATGTATTCCAATGCGACAACGCTTGGCGATTGTTTGTCCATCATTTCATTGAGAATTGTTTCACGAAGTTTGTTGGCGTTATTCACTTTTTCGCTTCGATTAGCTACTCTAATCATTTGAATTGTAGCGTTTTTAGCAGTTAAAATCATTGTCCAACATTCGTTAGAAATATAAATTTGCTGTGTTAAATTGTGTTCGAATTCTTGGTCGATTTGAGCAATTAAATAATTTTCGTAATCATTTTTATCTTCAGAAACTGGCATTACCCGAACTACCATTTTCATTATGTTTATTCGTTCAAGAAACAAACTCATTCTTTCATAAGCCTGCAATCTGATTGGCAACGCGTCTTTTTGTGCTTCTTTTTGCAACAACCACCTGCGCGTGTTTTGTTGGTCTTTGAAATAAGATTTGAATAAAAAATAAGCAACAACTCCAGTAATTATTGATGGAATTGTGTACGCAAGAATTTCTATGATTTTGTTTTCCATTAGAAGTTTTAAATTTTTATCAAAAGTAGCTAATTTGAATTTGTTTTACAAGTTGAATTTTATTGGTATTGATTTTGTACATTTGTTTAATAAATAAAATTTAATATGTTAACACAAACATTAGAAATTAAAAATCATAAAATTCATTTAGACATCACTCTTCCTGATTATTTTACTTCTAAAAGAGTTAAAATAACTATTGAGCCAGAAGAAGAAATTTTAATTAATCCAATTATAAATTTGCGTGGTAAATTGAATTATTCTGAAAAACATTATAAAGAAATTCAGGAATTTTTAAAAGAAGACAGATAATGTATTTATTAGATTCTAATGTTGTTATTGATTATTTGAATAATAAATTACCTGAAAAAGGAAATATTTTTTAGATAAAATTACTGAACCAAATATTTCAATTGTTTCTAGAATAGAATTATCAATTTTACCAAACTCAAATTTAAAGCAAACTGAAATAATGATGCAGTATATTAGTTATTGTAGTATTATTGAATTATCAGAAGAAATAGTTTTGAAAGTAATAGAAATTAGAAAAAAATATAAAATTCGAGATTTTGATTCAATAATTGCTGCAACTGCCTTAGTTCATAATTTATCAATAGTTACTAATGATAAAGATTTTTTGAATATTAAAAAATTAAAATAATAAATCTTTATTCAATTTAATTTAAAAAACTTGACCAAAAAATCACAATAAAATCTCTATTTTTGCATATTACAATTCAAAATAAAAAATGCAAAAATACATTTCTCAACTCAACGAAGCGCAACAAGAACCAGTTTTACAAAAAGATGGTCCAATGATAATTATTGCTGGTGCAGGTTCAGGTAAAACTAGAGTTTTGACAATTCGAATTGCCTATTTAATGAGTTTGGGTGTTGATTCGTTTTCGATTTTGGCATTGACTTTTACTAATAAAGCAGCCCGAGAAATGAAAAAAAGAATCTCGGATATTGTTGGTGCGCCAGAAGCCAAAAACCTTTGGATGGGAACTTTTCACTCGGTTTTCGCCAGAATTCTTCGTTCGGAAGCCGATAAATTGGGTTATCCGAGTAATTTTACAATTTATGATTCGCAGGATTCTTTGCGATGTATTTCTGGAATTATTAAAGAAATGCAGTTAGACAAAGATGTTTATAAACCAAAACAAATATTAGGACGAATTTCATCTTATAAAAATTCACTTATTACTGTCAAAGCTTATTTCAATAATCCAGAATTGCAAGAAGCCGATGCAATGTCCAAAAAACCACGACTAGGCGAAATCTATCAAGCTTACGTCGAGCGATGTTTCAAATCTGGCGCAATGGATTTTGATGATTTATTGTTAAAAACCAATGAATTACTGTCAAGATTTCCAGAAACTTTATCTAAATATCAAAATCGTTTCAGATATATTTTGGTCGATGAGTACCAAGACACCAATCATTCGCAATATTTGATAGTTCGAGCGTTATCAGATAAATTTCAAAATATTTGCGTAGTTGGCGACGATGCCCAAAGTATTTATGCTTTTCGAGGTGCCAATATAAACAACATTCTTAATTTCCAAAAAGACTACGAAGGTGTTAAAACTTATAGATTAGAACAAAATTATCGTTCTTCGAAAAATATTGTCGAAGCAGCCAACTCTATTATTGATAAAAATAAAACCAAACTCGATAAAATTGTTTGGACAGCCAACGATTTTGGTTCGAAAATTAAAGTTAACCGAAGCGTTACCGACAGCGAAGAAGGTCGATTTGTAGCCAGCACAATTTGGGAACAAAAAATGACCAATCAACAACTAAATGGTTCATTTGCAATTTTGTATCGAACTAACGCTCAATCTCGTGCAATGGAAGATGCGCTCAGAAAACGTGACATTCCTTACAGAATTTATGGTGGATTATCTTTCTATCAACGCAAAGAAATTAAAGATGTTTTATGTTATTTGCGATTGGTTATTAATCCAAAAGATGAAGAAGCCTTGGTTCGGGTAATCAATTATCCTGCTCGAGGAATTGGCGATACAACTGTCGAAAAATTAACAATTGCAGCCAATCATTACAAGCGTTCAATATTTGAAGTGATGCAAAATATTGATAAAATCGATTTGAAATTAAATGCTGGAACCAAACAAAAATTATCTGATTTTGTAACAATGATTCAAAGTTTTCAGGTTATAAATGAAAATCAAGATGCTTTTGTACTTGCGGATCACGTAGCAAAAAAAACAGGTTTAGTTCAAGAATTAAAAAAAGATGGCACACCTGAAGGAATTGCAAGAATTGAAAATATCGAAGAATTACTAAACGGAATAAAAGATTTTACCGAAGGACAAATTGAAGTCGATGGCGCACGTGGTGCATTGTCAGAATTTATGGAAGATGTTGCCTTGGCTACCGATTTAGACAAAGATACTGGCGATGACGATCGCGTAGCTTTAATGACAATTCACTTGGCAAAAGGTTTGGAATTCCCAACTGTTTTCGTAGTCGGAATGGAAGAAGATTTGTTTCCATCGGCTATGTCAATGAGCACCCGAAGCGAACTCGAAGAAGAACGACGATTGTTTTATGTAGCCTTAACTCGTGCCGAACACCAGGCTTATTTGACTTATGCACAATCTCGATACCGTTGGGGAAAATTGACCGACAGCGAAGCATCGAGATTTATTGAAGAAATTAGTCCACAATATCTTGAATATTTAACTCCAGAAGAAACCAATTATCGATATAAACCGATGATTGACAACGATATTTTTGGTGATATAGATAAGTCGAAATTGCGTTTGGCAAAACCAATTATGGGAACGCCACCAAAATATATTACTGATAACGAACCAAAATCGGACATAAATATCAGGAAACTAAAACCCGTCGATAGCAATTCAGGTAATTCAAATGCCATTGATAGCAAATTAGTTGCAGGAAACATTGTCATGCACGAACGTTTTGGGAAAGGAAATGTTTTGAATCTCGAAGGTGCTGGCGCAGATAAAAAGGCCGAAATTCAATTTGAAGTTGGTGGTATTAAGAAATTGTTGCTGCGCTTTGCTAAATTAGATGTTATTGGGTAAAATTTATAAAATATAATAAATTATTTATACTTTAAAAATCCTAAATTAGATTTTAAAATTAATGGTTATGTGTTATGTTTTAAAATAATGTTGGTATTTCTATCTTTTTATTTAGTTGAAATTAATCTTCTTTTTGTCATTGCTTCGAAATTAAGAAAACCTACAACTTTCAAAATCATAACCAACTTAATTAATTTTATTTACACAAAAGTTAAATTTTATTTTTTAATTCTTGAGCGTCAATGCTATCGTGAGATACATTATAAACTGAATTTCCATTTTTAATGAGCAATAATTGTGGCGATTGATGAACAACTTCAAATTTATTTGCAATTTCATTTGATATCGCTCTAAAATTCAACAAATCTAGAAAATAGGCATCAATTTTATCATTCAAATCATATTCAAGCTCAAAATTTTTCAACGCCATTCGGCTGATGCTGCAAGTTGTGCTGTGCTTAAAGATAATTACAGGTTTTTGACTTGAAAATTCTTGAATTTAATTTAATTGACTCAAATCAGTCAATTGAATCCAATTGATGTTGCTTGACTTTGGAGTTTCAGTTTCTGAACTTCCGAATATATTTTTGAAAATACTCATTTTTATTTTTTTTACAAAAATAACGAAAATATTTTCAAGAAAGTTATCAATTCTACCTAAATAATTACCAAAAAAAACTCTAATCTTTTTTTGCGATTAGAGTTTTTTATTTATTCGATTTTAAATTTACTTTTCTTTAGTGAAAACAATATTTTGTCCATCTTGAACCAATGTAACTTCGGTTTTGGTTTCATTAAAATTAAACTCAACTGGTGCGCCTTCAATTTTGAATTTATCTTTACCATTTGTTACTAATGGAAATTTTCCTTGACCAATTGCTTCTCCTATTAAAGTGCCATTTTCTTCTGTAAAAATAAACTTTATTGGTGCCAATGTTGTAGAATAGGTGCCTAGATATTCATCTAGTATTAATACTTTTTCCATAGAATCTGTAATTGTTGACCAAACATTATTTAAAGAATTAATATCTGGTAAAGCATTTTCTGGATCTAAAGTTATTGTTTCAATTTCTTCGGTTGTATTGGTATTAAATGTCCAAGAACTATTACGTTCCCAAATTTCGACTGGCAACTTGATTGTTGAAACCTTCCCAGATTTGGTCTTAATTTCTAAAACAACAGGCATTGCCATTTTTTCTAGATTATCAATTGTTATTATCGCACCTTTTGTAAAGTCATTTTTCGCATAATTTACTTTAGAAATACCTTGGTCTAACTGCCAATTGTTCAAAAACCAACCTCTCCAAAACCAGTTTAAATCATCACCAGATGCGTTTTCCATAGTTCTAAAAAAATCCTCTGGAGTCGGATGTTTGTATGCCCAACGTTCGATATAAGTTCTAAATGCAAAATCAAAACGTTCTTTTCCAAGTATTTGTTCGCGCAACATTGTCAATCCTGCGCCAGGTTTTGAATATGCCAAAATTCCCAAATTAGCTTCTTTTAATCCGTCGGGTGCTGTAAATACTGGCTCGATTGATGGATTAGTCATATAACTTGACATAATATGTAGATTTTCTTTCGGAGATTTATATTCGCCTTTATTAAAATCTACCGAACTCAATGAATTGATAAAAGTATTAAAACCTTCGTCCATCCAAGCGAATAATCTTTCATTTGAGCCAACAATCATCGGAAACCAAATGTGTCCAAACTCGTGATCGGTCACGCCCCAAAGCGATTCGGTTTTATCTGTCCAACTACAAAAAACAATTCCTGG
>JAYVBR010000340.1:0-2901 GCA_043750395.1 Bacteroidota bacterium
ATAAATCGAGCAACTAATGAGATTTCTCCTATCGTCGAAATGACAAAATAGTAAACAAATTTTGAAAATCCACAACTTTTTAAAACATAACCAATTAAATTTAAATTGAAATAAATTTATTTAAAAAAAGACTAAAATTTAATTTAGCCTTTTTTTTTGGTTTATATTTATCTTAGGATTTTATAAAGCCTTATTTACTCTTTAACAAACTTAGTTATGCTTGTTCCTTTATCAGAAACAATCTTTATAAAATAACTTCCAGTTTTCAATTCGGAAATATCAATCGTTTTGGTTGGCGAAGTAATTACTTGAACCAATTGTCCCAAGGTATTATAAATGCTTAATGATGAAATTGTTAAATCATTTTTAGTTTCGATATTTAAACTATTTTTAGCTGGATTTGGATATAAATTAAAATATTTAGTAAACTCAAAATCTTGATTTGCTAATGAATTTGAAACTGTGGTTGTAGCTGTATTTGTAACAATTGGAAAATTATAATCAAAATAAATATTGGCCGAATTACTAAAACTATTTCCTAAAACTAAAGTCGATTTAGTTTTGATTTTGAAAGCAACATAACCATCGTTGGTTGCATCTGCGAAAGGCAAATTGATGTTTTCGAAAATAAATTCTACTTTGTTGCTGTTAATTCTTGTATAAAAATCGTGACTTCCTTTTACAGGAATCAAACTTTCAATATCGAATTTTGCCAAATCAATTATGTCTTTCACAACGATGTTTTGCGCTGCAAAAGTTCCAGTATTTTCAAAACGAATCATATAATTAACATATTCGCCAACTTTGGCTGGAACAATATTGTTGCCTTCGAGACAAGTTTTGTCATTTGGGTCATAGGAATTAACAACCAATTGGGTCATTTGGAAAATATTGTCACTTGAATTTTCGTCATTGTTAATTGGCGATATTGTCGCTTCGAAAACCAAATTATCACCCGAATTTAATGCTGGAATTTCTTGTGGAGAATTAAGATTAAATGTTACTAAAATTTCTCTTGTTTCAAATGGTAAAAGATTAACATAATCCCAATTTAACGAACCACTATTTTGCGATGTAACAATTGGTGTTGAAGAGATAAAATCACTAGAGATGTCATTAAATGAAAGTGACATTGAACCAGTTACCGCATTATTACCTTTGTTTTTGTAAATAATTTTATAATTAGCGTCAAAGCCTGGTCTAGCAGGATCTAATGGAATCAGAATAACAGTCACATCTTGATGATTACCATTTGGTATTATACAAAAGTTTTGTATTGTGGGACTTGAAGTTGTTGGAAACGTTATAGTTGCAGTTGTTGGTGAAATATTAAAATAGCTAGGATTTTGCATAATTGGAGTTATTGTGTAAGTACCAGCTTCAACCGAAGTTGAATAATTTCCAGAATTATCAGATACAATGTTTTTGACACTAGCACCATTTGCAATTCTAAATTTTAAATTTTTGTAGTTAATATCAGCGTTATTACATCCATTAAGGTCAAAATCATATTTATTGTTACCATTAATATTGAAGGATATTCCACCTGGAATAAAAGAACAATAAGTATTTATTTGACAAGTTAAACCGTAACCCAAATAATTAATTGTATTTTGAATATTTTCAATCTGTAAATCATCAATACAAATGTAATTTAGGTTTGGATTGTTATTTAAAATCACATTTTCACTTTTACCGTTTTTAATATTTAGATTTATAAGTAGGTTATTTTCACAGTTTAAATTCTGTAAATAAATCAATCTAGATAAATCTAAATTTGTTAACTGATTGTTAACGCATTGTATTGAAGTTAATGCATTCAAATTATCTAAGTTTAAATTTATTAATTGATTATCATTGCAATTTAAAGTTTGCAAAGATGTTAAACCATTAATTTGTAAATTTTGTATTTGATTAAAACCGCAATATAATTCCACTAAAGAATTTAAACCACTTACATCTATGCTTGTTAATAAATTATATCCACAATTTAAATATTGCAAAGCAGTTAAAGTTTCTAAATTTAAATTAGTTAATTGGTTTACTCCACACACAAACAGAGTCAAAGCGGACAATCCGGTAACATTGATATTGGTTATTGCATTAAAGTTACATTCTAGTCTTTCTAAAGCAATCGAATTAGTTAAATTTAAAGAACTTAATTGATTGATTTTACAATTTAAATCTTTTAAAGAAGTTAAACCTGAGACATTTAAATTGGTTAATTGGTTACTTTGACAATCTAAAGTTTGTAATGCAACTAAACCGTTTGCATTTAAGCTAGATATATAATTATCTGAGCAATTTACAGTTTGTAAATAAGTTAAACCCGTTATATTCAAACTTATCAAATAATTGTTTTTGCAATTTAAAATTGTTAAATTAGTGCAACTTGTTACATCTAAAGATGTCAATTTGTTTGTATCACAATTTAAATTTTGTAGTGCACTAAAATATTCAATACCAGTTAAATCTATTATATTAGTGAAACTTACATTTAATCTTGAAACCATTAAAGCTTCAACTTGCTGTATTTCTCCATCATTATTAGCATCAATCTTAAATGAAAGTCCTTGAAGATTTTTTGCAGTGTTATTACTTGAACTCGCCGCCAACAACTTCGCCTTAAAATTCGAATCTGGAAAATTAATAATTTGCCCATTAGCTAAACTAAAAAAACAAAAAGCAACAAAAGCAAAATAATATTTTTTCATAAAAGTTAATTTTTCGTAAAAGTAGTATAATTAGGAGTAAAATAGGTATTTGTCTTAAGAAATTTTTTAGAAGTTTGTAAAAAAATAAAAACTTCAAGTAAAATATGAAATTTAATTCTAGATTTTGGCTTTTTTGTCATTTCGACGAAGGAGAAATCACATAAAGTGAGCAACAAATTTGATTTCT
>JAYVBR010000341.1:0-6735 GCA_043750395.1 Bacteroidota bacterium
TAACTGGTTCGATTGCCAAAGATTTAAAAGTCGAAATTCAAGCCAAATTCTCGCAACAATCTACAACTTTCAAAGGATTTGATAAATATGTATTTGATGACGAAACAAGAAATTTCAGTACCGAAGAAGCCAATATTTTTTCAGGAAAATTAGATGCCAATGGTCGAGCAGCGGTTAATATTCAACCCAAATTGCAGGGTCAAGCACAAGGAATGTTGCGTGCTGCATTTATGACCAAAGTTTTCGAAGAAGGTGGCGAGTTTAGTATGGATGTAATGTCGGCAACCTATTCGCCTTACAAAACTTATGTTGGTTTGAAATTGCCAGAATTAACCAAATATGGAATGTTAGAAACTCGTGTTAACAACCGTTTTGACATTATTACTGTCGATGAAAATGGTCGTCCAAAATCGGTAAAAAACCTAAATGTCAATGTTTATAAAGTCGAATGGCGTTGGTGGTGGGATTCATCAAACGATAATTTATCTAATTATAACTCATCAGAATCGACAACATCGTTCAAGACTTTTACTGTAAACACCGATTCTAGTGGTCGCGGATCAATTGCCTTCAAATTAGAAGATGAAGAATGGGGCAGGTATTTAGTTCGGGTTTCCGACCCTAATGACGGTCACGCAACTTCGCAAACTGTAAATATAGATTATCCATATTGGTCAGGAAAAACCAGAAATACCGATGCTTCAACTGCAAATATGTTGGTTTTTTCTACCGATAAAAAGAATTATGCCGTTGGCAAAAAAGCCAAAATTTCGTTTCCGTCAAGCGAAGGCGGTCGTGCATTAATTTCTATTGAAAATGGTTCGAAAGTAGTGCAAACCATTTGGGCAAAAACCAACAAAGGAGAAACAAAAGTCGAAGTGCCAATTACGCCAGAAATGGCTCCGAATGTGTATTTTAACATTACGCTTTTGCAACCACACGCATCGACCAAAAATGATTCACCAATTAGAATGTACGGCATTGTTCCAGTCGAAGTTATTGATAAAAACACGGTTCTCGAACCTAAAATTTCGATGCCAGATGTCTTGAAACCTGAACAAACTTTCAATTTGAATGTATCAGAAAAATCAGGAAAACCAATGACTTACACCATTGCAGTTGTAGATGAAGGTTTGTTGGATTTAACGCGTTTTAAAACTCCAAATGCTTGGGATAATTTCTATGTTCGAGAAGCATTGGGCGTGAAAACTTGGGATATTTATGACGATGTAATTGGTGCCTATGGTGGAAAAGTCAACCAGATTTTTAGTATTGGTGGCGACCAAGATTTAGGTGGTGGAAAAGCCAAAAAAGCCAATCGTTTCAAACCAGTTGTGGTTTATCTTGGACCATTTACATTAGATGGCGGTTCGTCAAAAGTGCATCAAATAAAATTACCAAAATACATTGGGTCAGTGCGAACAATGGTCGTTGCTGCCAATGCCAAAACTTCGGCTTATGGATCAGTCGAAAAAGCAACGCCAGTTCGAAGCCCGTTAATGGCATTGGCAACATTGCCTAGAAAAATTTCGCCATCAGAAAAAGTGACCATTCCTGTTGAGATATTTGCTACCGAAAAACAAATTAAAAATGTTCAGGTTCAAATAAAAACCAACAATGGCGTGCGAGTTGTTGGAGCAACGACTCAAAACTTGACTTTTACTCAGCCAGATGAGAAAATGGTTTATTTCAATCTTGAAGTTGGAAGCGCAACTGGAATCGGGAAAGTATCGATTATTGCAACTTCTGGAAAAGAAAAATCGGTTTATGATGTCGAGATTGATATGACCAATCCAAACCCGATTACGAACACGTTTACAGATATTATATTAGAACCGAATTCGACAAAAACCATTTCGTTTACACCGTTTGGAGTTTCAGGAAGCAATTCGGCTAAATTGGAAGTTTCGAGTATTCCGACGATCAATTTCAACAGTCGTTTGCAATATTTGATTCAATATCCGCACGGTTGTGTCGAGCAAACTACCTCATCGGTTTTTCCACAATTATTTTTGAGTGATGTAGCCGATTTAGATGTAATTCGTTTGGCACAAATTCAGAAAAATGTAGGTGCAGGAATTCAACGTTTAAACGGTTTTCAATTATCAAATGGTGGATTCGTATATTGGCCAGGCTACACAACTGCCGATGATTGGGGAAGTTCTTACGCTGGACATTTCTTAATCGAAGCCGAGAAAAAAGGTTATGTTTTGCCAGTTAGTTTCAAACAAAAATGGATTTCCTACCAACAAAAAGAAGCCAAAAAATGGCGTTTCGAGCAACGTTCTGGCAATGATTTTGCTCAAGCATATAGGTTGTATACGTTAGCATTAGCAGGTTCAGCCGATTTATCATCGATGAATAGATTGAGAGAAACAACAGGAATTTCTAATGAATCTCAATTGCGATTGGCAGCAAGTTATGTTTTGGCTGGTCAGCAACAAGCAGGATTATCATTATTAATGAAATCTAAAATAGATGAAGAAGAAAACTATAATGGTTATAATTATTATTATTATGGTTCATCTGACAGAAATCGTGCAATGGCTCTTGAAACTTTAATTTTATTGGGACAGAAACAAAAAGCATTTGCCACAGCAACAAAATTAGCGAAACAAATGTCTAGTAATGAATATATGAGTACGCAAACAACAGCATATTGTTTGTATGCAATGTCGAAATTCGCAAAAAGTAATGGTAGTAAAGGCATTAATATTTCGTTTTCAAAAGATGGAAAATCGCAAGCAGTAAATACAATGAAAACGTTTGCAGATAGAAGTTTGGTCATAAAATCGGGTGCAAATGGCGTAACAATCAAGAACAATAAAAACAATACAATTTATGTTCGAATAATTAATACTGGGATTTTGCCAATTGGTCAAGAGCAAGTTGTTCAAACGAATGTTTCGGCAAATATTATTTTCAAAAACCGTAAAGGTGCAGTAATTAATGTTGCAAAAATTGCTCAAGGAACAGAATTTATTGCAGAAGTAACGGTTCGAAGTCTCAAAAATGAAAGAATGGAAAACATTGCGCTGTCGCAAATTCTACCATCAGGATTCGAAATTGTAAATACACGTTTCACCGATTTTGGTGACGCAACCAACAACGAAGCCGATTATATAGATATTCGTGATGACAGAACCAATTTTTATTTTGGTATGAAAGCAGGCGAAACCAAAACGTTTAGAATTCTGCTAAATGCTAGTTTCCTCGGAAATTATTATTTGCCAGGTTTACAATGCGAAGCTATGTATGACAACACTTTCTTGGCACGAACCAAAGGTTTTTGGGTCGAGGTTGTGAAGTAAGTTTAGGCTTATTCTAACAGGATTGAATTATCCTAACAGGTTTTCAAAACCTGTTAGGTATCATTTTTAAGATAATTTAAATAAATAAAATACCTAACAGGTTTTCAAAACCTGTTAGGATAATAAAAAATATAATCAAAAAAAATGGAGAAAGAAATTTTCGAAATTGGACAATATTATCACATTTATAATCGAGGAAATAATAAAGAAAACATATTCATTGAAGAGAGAAACTATACTTATTTTCTAAAAAAAATGAAAGAATATCTGATTCCGATTGCTGATATTTATGCTTATTGTTTATTAAAAAATCATTTTCATATAATTTTAAAAATAAAAGACAAAGACCAAATTTCGGAAAAATTTCAAGAGAAAATTCATTTACCGTTTTCTAATTTTTTTAATTCCTATTCTAAAAGTATCAATAAAAGTTATGAAAGAACTGGTAGTTTATTTCAAGAACATTTACAAAGAAACCATATTCTAGATGAAGATTATTTGAAACAAGTAATAGTTTATGTTCATTTGAATCCAATAAAACATAAGTTTGCTAAAATTTTTGAAAATTATTTGCAATCATCTTATAAAAGTTATTTGTCAAATAAAGAAACAAGCTTAGATAGAGATTTTATTCTTGATTTATTTGGAGGAATAGAGAATTTTAAATTTCATCATCAAGAAAAAAGTTTAAAGTATGAAGGAATTCTTAAAGAAATTGACAAGTTGGATTATGATTGATTTATGTTTTACTAATATATTTGGCTTATCCTAAAAAGTTTGAGTTATCCTAACAGGTTTTTTTCAACCTGTTAGGTATTTTATTTAGAAAATAATATTTAAATATACCTAACAGGTTGAAAAAAACATGTTAGGATAATAAAAAAAAACGTGATCATCAAACTAAAAGCGTTTCTAAAATGCTCATTATCATACATAAAAAACAATAAAATTAAATCATCAATTGTATTTATACTTTTGGTAGTTTATTATTTTTCTTTGCCAAGAACTTTGTTTCAAGAACCCTATTCGACAGTTATTGAAAGTAAAGAAGGTGAATTATTGGGCGCAAAAATCGCTCGAGATGGTCAATGGCGATTTCCTTCGCAAGATTCGGTTCCAGATAAATTCAAAAAATGTATTGTTTATTTCGAAGATGAGTATTTTAATTATCATCCAGGATTTAATCCAGTTGCAATGTTTAATGCTATCAAGCAAAATCAAAAAGCAGGAAAAACTGTTCGAGGCGGAAGCACAATCACACAACAAGTTATTCGATTGTCTAGAAAAAACCAAAAGCGAACTTATTTCGAGAAAATAATAGAGTTGGTTTTGTCAACTCGGCTTGAATTGCGACATTCAAAAAATAAAATCATAGAATTATATGCTGCTCACGCACCTTTCGGCGGTAATGTTGTTGGTCTCGAAATGGCTTCTTGGCGTTATTTTGGTGTGCAATCCAATCAATTGTCTTGGGCAGAAAGTGCAACTTTGGCGGTTTTACCAAATGCTCCAAGTTTGATTTATCCTGGAAAAAATCAAGAAAAATTACGTCGAAAACGCAACAATCTTTTATTGAAATTAAATAAAGATAGCATTATTGACCAACAAACATACGAATTAGCAATCGATGAACCTTTGCCACAAAAACCATATAATTTACCCGAAATTGCCCCACATTTGTTGCAAAGAGTTGCAAAAAATCAAGAAGGAACTCGATTAAAAACAACTATTGAATTCGAATTGCAAAACCGAGTGAATCAAATTGCGAAATATTATTACAGCCAATACAAACAAAACGATGTCAACAACTTAGCAATTTTAATTATTGATGTAAAGACCCGAAATATAATGAGTTATGTTGGCAATTCACCAACAGATTTGAACCATCAAAAAGATGTAGATATTATTAATGCACCAAGAAGTACTGGCAGCATTTTGAAACCTTTGTTGTATGCTGGAATGCTCGACGATGGCGAATTGTTACCAAACACATTGGTTGCAGATATTCCAACTCAAATTTCTGGATATACGCCACAAAATTTCAATTTAACATTCGATGGAGCCGTTCCTGCGCACCAAGCATTGGCTCGTTCATTGAATATTCCTGCTGTTTTGATGTTGCAAGAATTTGGAGTTAATAAATTTTATGAAACCTTAAAACAATTCAAATTGCGCGATATAAATAAAAATCCAGATCATTATGGTTTGGCATTGATTCTTGGCGGTGCAGAAAGTAATCTTTGGGATTTATGTAGAACTTATGCTGGAATGTCATCGACAGTAAATTATTTTAATGCTAATAAAGGAAAATACCGTACTAAAGAATTTTGCGAATTGAATTATAAAAATGATTTTGAACAAGATTTTGGATTCCAATCGAATCAGAAAAATATTTTTGGTGCTGGTTCTATTTGGCTGACATACAATGCAATGCAGCGAGTCAATCGACCAGAAGGCGATGAGGCTTGGCAATTTTATGATTCATCTTTAAAAATTGCTTGGAAAACAGGAACAAGTTTCGGCAACCGCGATGCTTGGGCAATTGGCACCAATTCTCGATATGTTGTTGGTATTTGGGTTGGCAATGCAACTGGCGAAGGAAGACCAACTTTGACTGGAGTTACAAGCGCAGCACCAATATTGTTTGATGTTTTTAATTTGACGCCTCGTCAGAAATGGTTTGAAACGCCTAATAAAGATTTGACCGAAGTCGAGGTTTGTGAATTGAGTGGTTATTTGGCGCAAGCTGATTGTCCTAAAATTAAGCAATTGGTTCCGTTAAAAGGTAAGTCTACTTCTATTTGTAAATATCATAAAACAATTCATCTTGACAAATTAGAACAATTTCAGGTTAACAGCAGTTGCGAAAATATCGAAAATATTGTTACTAAATCTTGGTTTGTTTTACCACCCGTAATGGAATGGTATTATAAAAACCAACACGTTGACTATAAATCGTTGCCACCATTTCGAGGTGATTGTACTGGATCAATAACCAAATCTATGGATTTTATTTACCCTAAAGCCAATTCTAAAATTTATTTGACTAAGAATTTTAATTCAGAAATTCAGCCAGTGATTTTGAAAGTGGCTCATTCGAATCGCGAAGCCAATTTGTTTTGGTATGTTGACAATGTTTATAAAGGAACTACGAAAACGTTTCATGAAATGCCGATTTCGCCAAATACTGGTTTTCATTATTTGACTGTTGTTGATGAATTTGGAAATGAAATTAAAAGAAAAATTGAGGTTGTAAAAGACTAGGATTTTTAGCCCAGATTGAAATGGAAAGCAAATCGCTGTTAAAAATAATTTTTCTTTTTAAAAAACAACGACCAGCGGAAGTTCGTTTTTTAAAATTTAGAAAAATATTTTTAACAGCGATTTCTTGAAATGAAAAGCTGGATTGGCTTCAAAAAAAAAC
>JAYVBR010000342.1:0-2893 GCA_043750395.1 Bacteroidota bacterium
CTCTCAAAAACCTGAGATTAGAAAATATGGAAATAAAAAGTCAAAGTAGAAACAATTCTATCGATGTATTCAAAGCGCTGTTACTGATTTTTATATTAACAGCTCACGCACTTCCAAATGCAATTCCTAAAGTTGGCTCTACAACTGGCGTTATGTTTTGTCTTCATTTAAATAGTTTTAGCCGACTTGTTGTTCCTATTTTCTTTATTTTAACTGGTTATTTTTTAAGAAATAGATTGCTTGAAAAAGTGTATATCATTAAATATTTAAAACGTTTAACAATACTATTTATTGTTTGGCAACTCATTTATTTAAAGTTCAATTTTACAGCCTACCAAAATAAACTTATAACTATTGAAAACTTTATTTTAGATTTATTTTGGGGAATTGGTCACTTGTGGTATTTGAATGCAACAATACTTGCAGTTTTATTTATTTTTTTAATTAGAAATTTTAAAACCAAAACTAAATTTTTAATTGCTTTTTCACTTTTATTTGCTTGTTATTTTTTACAAATAGTAACCAAATATCAAACCGCCTTCGAAGTTGATGAATTTAAACAAATTTTAAAATATTTCGGAACCGAAAGAAATTTCTTGTTTTATGGTGTTCCATATATTTTGTTAGGCACATTATACGAAAATTGGAAAATTCAAGTCAAGAAAATTGATTTTTTATTAATTCCATTATTAATTTTAACAGTTTTTGAATCTTATTTTTATATTAAATTAGGTCGAATCACATTTAATATTTTTGTAACAGCACTGCCATTATCACTTATTTTGGTTAATAAAGTTTTGCAAGGAAATTTTAAAACCTCTTTAAAAGTAAATCCAACATTGCCAATCGGAATATATTTATGTCATTTTTATGCAATTTATTATGTCTTCGGAAGATTTCCTTTTGTTCCAATTGAACTTGAAATATTCAAATTTTTATTGATTTGTTTATTAACAATCATTTTTTGGTTCATTATGGATAAAATAAATAAAAAAATTCCCTATTTTTTCTAATATTAGAATAAAAATCAATGAATGAAAATGTTAAAATATCAATTATAATTCCTTGTTTTAACAACGAAAATACAATTATAGAAACGCTTGATTCTGTAAATAATCAAATTCATAAAAACAAAGAAATTATTATTGTCAATGATGGATCAACCGATGGTAGTAAATCTATTATCGAAAATTATATTTTGAACAATAATGACAATTTTATTTTATTAAATCAAGAAAATAGTGGTGCTTCGTTTTCAAGAAATTATGGTGCTAATAACGCTTCTGGAAAATATTTAATGTTTTTAGATGCCGACGATTTATTGCACGAAACCTATATTAGTAAATGTGTTGAGGTTTTAGAAAATGACAAAAATATAGATATTGTTTATTCAGAAATAAGTTTTTTTGAAGCTCAAACCGGAAAATGGGAATTGAACGATTTTCAAATAACAAATTTTTTAATAAACAACTGCATACCAATTTGTGCAGTTTTTAAAACAGAAGTTTTTAAAAAAACGTCAGGGTTTGATACGAATTTAAGTTTTGCCGAAGATTGGGATTTGTGGATTCAAATAATTAAATTAAACAAAATTGTTTTTAAAATCCCTGAAATTTTATTTTTTTATCGCAAACGATTTTCTCAAGATTCGTTGACTGATAAAATGAATATTGAATCAAGTTGTGACATATCAAGATTGTATATTTATAACAAACATTATGACTTTTACAAACAAAACAACCTTAGTTTGACCGATTTAGTGAATTCTTATAATATTTCTGTTAAATATTATAAAAAATATTTTAGTGTTTGGTATCGAAAATTGTTTTATAATTTAAAAAACAGATAAGTTTAAAAAACTTTCTTAATGATAGAAAATCCTGAAATTTCAGTCATAATGCCAGTTTTCAATTCTTCCAAATATTTGAAAGAAGCGATAAAAAGCATTCTTAATCAAAGTTTTAAAAATTTTGAGTTTATAATTTTAAATGATAATTCTACTGACGAAAGTCTCAAAATTATTAAAGAATTTCAATTAATAGACAAAAGAATTGTTCTAATTAATAAAACCGAAAACTTTGGACCATCTCTTCTTAGAAATGAGGGAATAGAAATTGCAAAAGCAGAATTTATTGCTTTTATGGATGCTGATGATGTTGCGTTTTCGCATAGATTTATTAAACAAATCGAAATTTTAAAAAACAATAATGATATTGGATTATGCGGTTCGTGGTTTAAATTATTTGGAGAAAACATTGAAGACCAAATAATTAAACATTATGAGTTTCACGATGATTTGAAAATTAATTTTTTGCTTGAATGTTATATCGGAAACCCAACTGTAATGTTTAAAAAATCATTATTAAAAGATTTAAGATTTAAAAATGAATTTAGAGTAATGGGCGATTATGAACTTTGGGCCAGATTTATTCACACAACTAAATTTTATAATATTCAACAAGTTTTGTTAGATTACCGTTGGCACCAATCAAACATTACGAAAACAACAAATGTAGACAGACAAAAAATACATTTATCTATTCAAACAAGCCAACTAAAAGAGTTTGGAATAGATTTAAACACACCAAATTTAGATTGTTATTTTCTGTCATTAGAATTTAAAGAAAGGCAAAATCCCGAAAAAATAAAAAACATAATGAATTGCGGTAAATTTTTAATCGAAAAAAATTTAGAACTCAAAACATTTAATCAAAAAATTTTAGAAAATAAAGTTAATCATACAATCTGCAAATTAATTGCTAAATCTAAAAATTATAATTTAGATTTTTTAAATTATTTATTAAAACACGAATTTTATTTTTTTAAAAAATTGAATATTATCGACAAAATAAAAGTAATTTTAAAATCTATTTTTTTAAAATAAAACGTTTCA
>JAYVBR010000343.1:0-2891 GCA_043750395.1 Bacteroidota bacterium
CGGGGCACACCGATTATTTAAATCAAGAACTCGAAGGAAATGCCTTGATGTTTATGGTTCAGGATAACTTGCGAGTTGGTTTGGTTACAGACCATATTCCTGTAAACGAGGTTGCTAAACATTTAACAGCCGAATTAATTACCAAAAAAATCGAAACCATTAATCTTTCCCTAAAGCAAGATTTTAGCATCAATAAACCAAAAATTGCAGTTTTAGGATTGAATCCTCACGCTGGCGATGGAGGCGTTATTGGCAAAGAAGACGATGAAATTATCAAACCAACCATCAAAAAATTATTCGAAAAGGGAACCTTAACATTTGGACCATTTCCTGCCGATGGTTTTTTTGGAAGTTCACAATTCGAAAAATACGATGCCGTAATTGCAATGTACCACGACCAAGGATTAATTCCGTTAAAAACATTATCATTTGGAAATGGAGTGAATTTTACTGCAGGATTAAATAAAATTCGAACTTCGCCAGACCACGGAACCGCCTTTGACATTGCAGGAAAAGGAATTGCAGACCACAATTCGTTTAAAGAAGCAGTTTATTTGGCAATTGACATTTATCATTCACGAAATATTTATCTCGAAATAAGTCGTGACCCTATGAAAACAAAGGAAAAACCAGAAGAAAGAAATAATCGATAAAAAAAATCGGTTTTGACTTTTAGATTTGTATTTATTTTATATCTTTGCACTCCTTAATATAAGGAAAAATTTATTGTTATGAATCAACTAAAAGATTTTTTAATTCCTTTTATAGGATTGAAGTTAGGAAAACATAGTTTTGAATATCAAATAAATAACAAGTTCTTTGAAAACTTTGATTATGATGAATATGAAAATTCAGAAATCAAAGTAGATTTAGTTTTCGATAAAAAAAGCACTTTTATGGAGCTTAATTTTAAACACAAAGGTTTTGTGAATGTTGCTTGCGACACTACTGGCGAAATGTTTGACTTGTCTATAAAAGGAAAAATGAAATTGGTTGTTCAGTTTGGCGATGAGTTTAATAATGACAACGACGAATTGTTAATTATTCCTCACGGCGAACACCAATTGGACATTTCGCAATACATTTATGAAATGATTGTGCTTTCGGTTCCAATAAAAAGAATGCATCCTGGCATAAAAGATGGAACATTGCAAAGTGAAGCACTCGAAAAACTAAACGAATTAAGAGTAAAAGAAGTAAAAAAAGAGGTTACAAAACAAGACGATATTGACCCACGTTGGGACAAATTAAAACAACTATTAACGGATAAATAATATAGTAAAATGGCACATCCTAAGAGAAAAATCTCCAAATCGAGAAGAGACAAAAGAAGAACACATTATAAAGCTACAGTTGCACAAATAGCAACTTGTCCAATCACTGGAGAAGCACATTTATACCACAGAGCTTACTGGCACGAAGGAAAAATGTATTATAGAGGGCAAGTAGTTATCGACAAGTCGACAGTTGCCCTTGCATAATAACTTTTCGTAAAATAAATTAGAACTCTCACGCTGTGGGAGTTTTTTTTATTGGATAAAACTTTCATAATAATAGTTTAATAGTATAAAATTTTCGAATTTTCAATAATTGTTGCAAAAAACTAAATTTTTATAAACATTATACGTCAGAATAAAAAAATTTTGTAATTTCCACCTCTTTTAAAAAGTCATTTTTTTCAAGACAATAAATAAGAATTATGAATAAAGTAACAGCAGCAATTACAGCAGTTGGAGGATATGTACCCGATTTTGTATTGTCAAATCAAGTACTAGAAACATTGGTCGAAACTAACGACGAATGGATAACCTCAAGAACCGGAATTAAAGAGCGCAGATTGCTAAAAGAAAAAGGTAAAGGAACCTCATACCTAGCCATAAAAGCAGCTCAAGATTTAATTTCTAGAAATAATATTGACCCAAAAGAAATAGATTTATTGATAATGGCAACCACAACGCCCGATATGTTGGTTGCAAGTACAGGCGTATATGTAGCTTCGCAAATTGGTGCAGTTAACGCTTTTTCTTATGATTTGCAAGCCGCTTGTTCGAGTTTTTTATTCGGAATGTCAACCGCAGCAGCCTATATAGAATCTGGAAGATATAAAAAAGTATTATTAATTGGTGCCGATAAAATGTCGTCCATTATAGATTACACCGACCGCGCGACTTGTATAATTTTTGGCGATGGCGCTGGTTGCGTATTATTCGAACCCAATAATGAAGGTCTTGGTTTGCAAGACGAATTTTTGAGAAGTGACGGAATTGGTCGTGAATATTTAAAAATCGATGCAGGTGGATCAATATTGCCACCTTCAAAAGAAACGGTAGAAAACCGCCAACATTTTGTTTTTCAAGATGGTAAAACAGTTTATAAATACGCAGTTTCAGGAATGGCAGATGTTTCCGAAAAAATTATGGAACGTAATAATCTTATTAAAGAAGATGTTAATTGGTTAATTGCACACCAAGCAAATAAAAGAATAATCGACGCAACTGCAAGCAGAATAAACCTTGAAGAAGAAAAAGTACTAGTCAATATTCACAAATACGGCAATACAACATCTGGAACTTTACCATTATTACTTTGGGATTTTGAGCACAAATTTAAAAAAGGAGACAACCTTATTTTCGCTGCTTTCGGTGGCGGATTTACTTGGGGATCGATTTATTTGAAATGGGCTTACGACAGCAAATAGTTTGCAGATTGCAGATTTGTTCTACCTAGCACAGTAGAGGTATCAAAATAAACAAAATCAAAAAAAATAACTAAACACAAATATCATGGATTTAAAAGAAATTCAAAACCTAATTAAATTTGTAGCCAATACAGGTGTTGCAGAAGTAAAATTAGAAACTGGCGATGTCAAAATCACCATTCGTACAACTTTA
>JAYVBR010000344.1:0-2888 GCA_043750395.1 Bacteroidota bacterium
CAAAACTAGAAATTGGGACTTTTTTGATTCTTTATAAGTTATTCTAATAAGAAACTCACACTCACATTTACCAAAACTTCGATTTCGCCAGCAGCCAAAGTTTCATTTGGTGCTCCAGAATCATTCATTGAAGCCGATTTCATTGAAGCATACATAACTGGTTGGGGATTAAAATTTTGTGAATTATCCGAAATCGAAAAGGCTTTTCCAATCTTTTGTCCAAGAACAGTTACAAAATCTTCGGCTTTTAATTTGGCATTTTTAATTGCCAATTTTCTAGCATCTGATTGAAGTTGCAATAATTTTGAGGTTTTAAATTCAACATTATCAATTTTATTAACTCCAGCTTTTATCAATCCGTCCATTAAAACATCGTATTTGGATAAATCTTTCAATAAAATCGAAACTGTTTGCGAGGCAATATATTCTTGTTGCTTTTTTTCGTAATCATAATTTGGATTCAATGCCACTCTTTGTGTCAAATAATCGCTTTGTGGAATATTCATTTTCTTGATAAATTTCAAAATAGCATCGATTTTGGCATCATTTTCTTTTTTAACAGCAACAGCGGTCAAACCTCTGGTGTCTTGTGAAATTGTTATACAAGCCTCGTCAGGAGTTACTTTAATTTTGCCTTCGCCTTGAACGTTTACCATCGGAATTTGTTTTATTTCTTGAGCTTGAATCATTGTTGCAAACATCATTATTAATATTAAAGCTATTTTTTTCATTTGATAAATATATAAAAGATTGATTGATAAATGTTATTCAAAACTTGTGCCAACTTATAACTTACCTATTTTAGTAATAACAAATAAAATTAAAATTGGAACAGCAAGCAATCCAACCATTGGCAAATTGTCATTAAACATTGATGGTTCTTTAATAAGTGTAATTAAATAGCCACCAATTGCTCCACCAAAATGCGCAGTATGACCAATATTATCATTTTTAGATTTCATTCCATATATAGAATAAAGCAAATAACCAATCCCAAAAACATAAGCTGGAATTGGAATCGGAATAAAAAACATATACAAACTCATTGTTGGCTCAATTAAAATTGCCGAATACAAAATTCCGGTAACCGCTCCTGAAGCGCCAATTGCTGTATAATTATAGTCGTTTTTGTGAAACAATAATGTCAATAAACTTCCAAAAACCAAACTTCCAATATAAATTAATATAAAAGAAATGTCACCAAAATGATTCATTACAACAGGTGCAAATGCATACAACGTAAACATATTAAAAAATAAATGACCAATATCTCCGTGTAAAAAACCTGATGAAATCATACGAATTTGCTCGCCAGCACGAATACTACCGATATGAAATTGGTATTTTCTAAAAAAATATTCGTCATTAAAACCTTTAAAACTTATTAAAACTATTAATCCAATCAGTACAAGCAAAATAATATTCATAAAACCATATTTATTTTAATATCGTAAATCTAATAAAATTATTGATATAAAAAATGGTCTTTAACAAAAAGTAGGTATTGACTAAGTTTTTTTAATTTATATTTGCCAAAATTTTAATAAATGCGTTATTTAGTTTTTTTATTAGTTTATCCAATTTTATGGTCCATATCGATACTTCCGTTTCGGTTGTTATATTTATTGTCAGACTTTATTTTTGTCGTTGTATATTATGTTATTGGTTACAGAAAAAAAACTGTAAGAGAAAATATAGCATTGGCTTTACCACATTTATCTTTAAAAGAAAGATTAATTATAGAAAAAAAATCGTTTCAACATTTATGCGATATGTTTCTAGAAATGATAAAAACTATGACTATTTCTAAAGAAGAAATCAATAAACGATATACTTATTCTAACTTAGAAGTTTATAAAGAATGCGAAGCCAAACAAAAAAGTATGGCAGTAATGATTGCACATTACGCTAGTTATGAATGGGTTATATCATTAAATCATCAAATGACTTTTAAAGGATTTGCAATTTACAAAAAATTAAATAATCCTTATTTCGATAAATTAGTTATTGATATTCGATCTAAATTTAAAGCCTATTTAATTACTACAAAAGAAACTATTTCTACGATTGAACATAATTATAAGAACAATATATTGAGCTCTTACGGTTTTGCAAGTGATCAAGCACCAAGATTATCTGTAACACATTATTGGAGAAAATTTATGGGAATTGAAACTAATATTCACACTGGTGCAGAAATGTTAGCAAAAAAATATGATATGAATGTCATTTTCATTAAAACCCGCAAAGTAAAACGTGGTTACTATGAAGGTACATTCGAAATTTTATCTGATGATGCCAAAAATGTACCAGATTATCAAATTACCGATAAATTTCTTGATTTAGTCGAACAACAAATTTATAATTCACCTGAGTTTTATTTATGGACACATAAACGCTGGAAACACAGAAGATAATATTGTCAATTAATTATAAAAAAAATCCAATTTTTAAAAATTGGATTTTTATATGTTTTAAAATTTTATATCTATTTATTTCCTTTCTCGAAATCGGCTACAAACTGTGCCAACCCGATATCGGTTAGCGGATGTTTTAATAATCCATAAATCGCCGAAAGCGGTCCAGTTATAACATCTGCTCCAATTTTAGCGCAATTTACAATGTGCATTGTGTGTCGCACTGATGCTGCGAGAATTTGAGTTTCGTAACCATAATTGTCAAAAATCAATCTAATCTCTTCGATTAGCGCTAATCCGTCGGTAGAAACATCGTCTAATCGACCAATAAATGGTGAAACATAAGTTGCTCCTGCTTTAGCAGCCAAAAGTGCTTGACCAGCAGAAAATACTAAAGTTACATTGGTTTTAATTTCTCTGTCAGAGAAATATTTACAAGCCATAACGCCTTCTTTAGTCATTGGCAATTTC
>JAYVBR010000345.1:0-6723 GCA_043750395.1 Bacteroidota bacterium
TTGTTCCAGGAATACGAACATCTTTATAGAAATCCTCACGAATTTCAGCAATTTCTTTCATTGCCGCTTTTAATCCCGCTTCGTTTCTTGCCATTCCAACTTGGTTCCACATTATTTTCCCTAATTTCTTATGGAAATAATCTGCTGGTTTTGTACCACCGTTGTTCATTAACGCATCAATTTGAGCGTTTACATTGGCTTCGGCTGCATCAAATTCTGGAGAATCTGTAGATATTGGTCCCATTTTAATATCTGGTGCCAAATAATCTCCAATTGTATAAGGTAAAACAAAATAACCGTCAGCCAAACCTTGCATCAATGCTGACGCTCCTAATCTGTTTGCTCCATGGTCAGAAAAATTAGATTCTCCGACTGAAAAACAACCTGGAATTGTGGTTTGCAAGTTATAATCAACCCAAGTACCACCCATTGTGTAATGTACCGCTGGGTAAATCATCATTGGAGTTGTGTATGGATTTTCATCTACAATTTTTTCATACATCTGGAACAAGTTACCATATTTGTTGGCAACAACATCGGTTCCTAATTTTATAATTAATTTTTCGTCAGTAATATCTTGACCTTTAATTAAGGCTTGATCTTTTCCGTAACGAAGTATAGCAGCTGCAAAATCTAAGTAAACTGCTTCGCCAGTTTTGTTGATTCCGAAACCAGCATCGCAACGTTCTTTGGCAGCACGTGACGCAATATCACGTGGGACTAAATTTCCAAAAGCCGGATAACGACGCTCTAAAAAGTAATCTCTGTCTTCTTCTTTCAATTCGGTTGGTTTCTTTTTTCCTTCACGAATTGCTTGCGCATCTTCGGCTTTTGCAGGAACCCAAATTCGACCATCGTTTCGCAAAGATTCTGACATTAAAGTCAATTTTGCTTGGTGATCTCCAGAAACCGGAATACAGGTTGGGTGAATTTGTGTGTAACAAGGATTTGCAAAAAATGCTCCTTTTTTATGAATTTTCCAAGCCGCAGTTACATTGCTTCCCATAGCATTGGTTGACAAGAAAAATACGTTTCCATATCCGCCAGAAGCTATAACTACTGCATGTGCCGAATGACGTTCTATTTTTCCGGTAATCATGTCACGAGCAATAATGCCTCGTGCTTTTCCGTTTACGATAACTAAATCTAACATTTCGTGACGGTTGTGCGATTTTATTTTTCCGCGAGCGATTTGGCGGTTCATTGCCGAATAAGCTCCTAATAATAATTGTTGTCCAGTTTGTCCTTTGGCATAAAATGTTCTTGATACCAATGTTCCTCCAAACGAACGATTGTCTAAAAGCCCACCATATTCGCGAGCAAAAGGTACGCCTTGCGCTACACATTGATCGATAATATTGGTCGAAACTTCTGCCAAACGATGCACATTGGCTTCGCGAGCACGATAATCGCCACCTTTTACGGTATCATAAAACAATCGGAAAGTTGAATCTCCGTCGCCTTGATAGTTTTTTGCAGCATTGATTCCGCCTTGTGCAGCAATGGAGTGCGCACGACGAGGCGAATCTTGGAAACAAAATGTTTTAACGTTATATCCTAATTCTGCCAACGTTGCTGCTGCAGAACCACCAGCAAGACCAGTTCCTACAACAATAATATCTAAATTACGCTTGTTGGCTGGATTTACCAGATTGATATGATTTTTATAATTGGTCCATTTGTCTGCAATGGCGCCGCTTGGAATTTTTGAATCTAATGCCATAATTGTATATTAAATCGTTAACTTTTTTTATTCTAACACAATACCTTTTTTATTAATTTCATCAATAAATGGGTCACTATTTTTGTAATAATCATTATTAAAATGATGAATTTCAATATGCGGATATTTTATATTTATTTTCGATGTCATTTTATTATTCAAAATAAAATTATTTCCAAACATATTTGATATTAATGCCACATCAATATCGGAATTTTCGGTTTGTTGGTTGTTAGCCATCGATCCAAAAAGGATTGCTTTTTCTATTTTTATACCTTGATTTAAACAAATATTCTTCTGCTATTTCTTTTGTAACTATTTCTTCTAAATTCTCTGCGTAGTCTGGATGTCTTCCTTTTATTTGAAACATATTCATTTCACTAAAATATTCTAATTCGATTTCGCTAAAATCAAAACCAGTTTCTAATGATATTCTCAATAAGTTATGAACGAATGGTGGTGTATTAGTTAAATTGGTTTTAGTCCAAAATGCTTTCAACAACTTTTCTAAGGATAAGTGTGCCCAAAACAAAGATTGTGCATAATATCCTGATAAACATAAAACTTCGGATGCTTTAAAATCGTTATCAACTTGTGAACTCCAATAATTTATATGTTCTTGTTTTGTGATTCTTTATTCTACGTGAGAAAAATGATGCACCAATGCAATAACTACAAATAATGTTGGCACAACTACCGAAAAACTATATGCAAATGTCTTTAGTGCCTTGGAATATTTATTATTGAATCCTACCGATTGAAATGACGAATTGAAACCGTGCCACAAGTGCAATGCTAACAGTCCGAACGAAACACAATAAATAATGGTTCTTGGCAAACTAACAAATTTATGCTGTAATTCTTCATAATATCTTGTTTCGTTGAGTGGCAATACATCTACATATTTATACATCATTTCTGGAAACCAAAAATCGTAAAAATGCAACCCGATGAAAGCCAATACAACCGAACCAGTAATTATCATATTTCTTGACATCCAACTTGCGTTGGCTCCGCCATTATATTTAGCGTAACCAATTGGTCTTGAAGAACGATTTTTGAAATCTAAAACAAATCCCATACAGAAATGAAAAACAACTCCTACTATTAAAATGGGTTGAATAATGTATTGAACAAGCGGATTATTTCCCATAAAGTGCGAAATTGAATTGAAAGTATCTGGTCCAAAAAGCGATGTTGTATTTATAAAACAATGTTGTGCTAAAAATAAAATTAAAAAAAGTCCCGAAAGTGCCATTGCTACTTTTTTAGCAATTGAAGACTTTAATAAGGTAGAATCGGCCATAATAGTTTGTTGAGATTATATATTGCCACAAAAATACAGTAAATATAAAAATACTGCAACCTTTTCGACGCAATTTATAACGATTTTAAATGAGTTTAACTTTTGTTTATTTTATTTCATCGATTGTCCAATGAAAATCATTTTTTAAAACATTCATTTTTTGCCAATTTTGTGCTTTGGCAGTAATTTTAAAATCTGGAAAAAAAAGTTGTAAAACGCTGTCTTGTGTAAAATAATTATAATTTATGATTTGAATTTTAGAATTATAATCAATCAATTTGAATTGTTTTTTGGATTGGTTTAATTCAAAATAATAATCAACTTGTTTGCCGTTTTCAATTTCTAGAATTAAATAATTCTTTCGATGAATAAAAAAGCGATTAATTTTAAAATCAACTGTTTTTTGATTGCTTTCTATAACATCATAAACTCCGTGCAGAAAAGGTCTTGAAACACTGTCATCATTGAAATTTTTGCTTTGAAAATAAGGATTTAATATTTGTATAAACATCAAGCCGATTACAAAAGTTTTAATTGCATTTCGAATTGGTTTTTGATTTATCAAATAAAAATTTGAAATTGATAATTGAATATTTTTTCTTCTAACAAAAAAATTAAATAACATTTTCAATTCTGGAAAAATTGCGAAAATTGTCATCAATAATAATAAAATTGAAAATGTTTTTACAGAAATATCAAACCCAAAATTGACCAAAATTACATTTGCAAAAACGCCAATTGCAAATAACAATCCAAGAATTCGAGTTCGGTTTATAAGTAATAATAAAGCCGTAAAAACTTCAATTATCCCTAGTGAAATAGAATAAAATCTTGATGTTCCGATAGTTGACCAATACAAAATATCTCGAGACAAATCGCCAACTTGCGAATATAAAATATTGGGTTCTGGCAAGTAAAATTGTGATTTGAATATTTTATCAAATCCATATTTCAATAAAATATATGTCAAATAATAAACTACAATTGTTCTTGAAATTTCAATCCATTTTATTTTTCGATATTTGAATATTTGTAAAACAAGAACAAACAGAATTGAAATAAGTAACAAACTAAAAATCAATAAATTAAAAGCAATTGTGTCTGACGAAAAATCAATACTTTTCAGTACATTTTCAAAAAAATTATTTTGGAGAAATTGAATAAAATCCTGAAAAAAAAACTTTGTTATTTTAAATTGAAAATCTTTTCCATCGATATTTAATGGAATAAAAACAATGCATAAAACCAAGAAAATCGAACTTAATTTTTCAAAAAAGGCTTTCATTAATTGGATAAATTCAATTTATGAAATTTTAAACTTGAAGAGATAAAATAAACCAAAACCGATAAAAAACTAAGAATTATAATTAGAAAAAAGGAATTTGGAATGTTAGGAAAATTGTTAAATAATGGAATTATTGAACTTTTCTTTTTAGCTTTCTTATCAAAACCTTTATAAATTGTTTCGTTTAGATTGTTATTGTAAATTTTTAATGAATCTAAATTAGCCTTAACATCTTTAACCGTTAAGCCTTTTTTAATAGATTTTGGTTTGATAAATATTGTATCTTTTTTGATTTTGGTTAATTCGTCAGCTGAACATTTTTGCTTATTTGAATTTTTATATCTTTGAGTATATTCACTCGAAACTCTAACAATCTTATTCTCAGAAATATAAATAACACTATCTAATTTAACGAAATTTTCAGTTCTGATTATGTATCCAAAATTAGAATCTTCAATATCAAACAAATCATTTTCTACCGCTATTGCAAATGTCTGATCGCTTCCTGAATGACTTTTATGTGAAATTAATTTGGTCTGAGAATATCCAAACGAACCAAAAATCAATATTAATAACAAGTTACAATTTTTCATTTTTTCTAATTTGGTATAAATGTAATAAAGATTTTTAAACAATTTGACTTTTTAATAAAATTCTGATTCATTATTTGTACTTTTGATTCTCTAAAATAAAATTATAATTTTATATAATAATGAAATACCACCAAATAGATTCTAAGCTTTTTATCAAAAATCGTGCGAAATTTGCTTCGCAAATGAAACCCAATAGCGTTGCCATTTTTAATTCTAACGATTTATATCCAGTTTCGGCAGACAGTCATTTGCCATTTGCGCAACATCGAGACATTCTGTATTTATCTGGAGTTGACCAAGAAGAAAGCATTTTGTTGCTTTTTCCAGATGCGCCTTATGAAAATTTGAAAGAGATTTTGTTCCTAAAAGAAACCAACGAACACATTGCGATTTGGGAAGGCGAAAAGTTAACCAAAGACCGAGCGTTTGAAGTTTCGGGAATCAAAACTGTAATTTGGTTGCAAGATTTTCATAAAACTTTGAAAGAAGTTATGGCTTATTCTGAGACAATATACATTAATACAAACGAGCATTATCGTGCGGTTATTGAAACCGAAACGCGTGAAGCCAGATTTGTGAAATGGTGGAAAGAAAATTATCCTGCGCACCAAGTGGCCAAGTCAAACCCAATTTTGCAACGCATTCGTTCGATCAAAGAATCCGAAGAAATTGACTTGATTCAAAATGCTTGTAATATTACCGAAAAAGGTTATAGACGCCTACTTTCATTCGTGAAACCAAACGTTATGGAGTATGAAATTGAAGCCGAATTTGCTCACGAATTCCTAAAAAATCGTTCTAAAGGTTTTGCCTATACACCAATTATTGCTTCTGGAAATAGTGCCAATGTTTTGCATTATATCGAGAATAACCAACAATGTCAAGCTGGCGATTTGGTTTTGCTTGATGTTGGTGCCGAATATGCCAATTATTCTAGCGATATGACAAGAATGATTCCAGTTTCTGGACGATTTTCTGATCGTCAAAAAGCAGTTTATCAAGCGGTTTTGAATGTTAAAAACGAAGCTACCAAAATGTTGGTTCCTGGAACTTTATGGAAACAATATCACGTTGAAGTTGGCAAAGTAATGACCTCAGAATTGCTCGGTTTGGGATTAATCGATAAAGCCGATGTGCAAAACGAAAACCCAGATTGGCCTGCGTATAAAAAATATTTTATGCACGGCACTTCACATCATTTAGGAATGGACACGCACGATTATGGCTTGTTGCATGAACCAATGAAAGCTAATATGATTTTTACGATCGAGCCTGGTATTTATATTCCGGCCGAAGGTTTCGGAGTTCGTCTTGAGGACGATGTTGTGGTGCAAGAAAATGGCGAACCTTTTAATTTAATGAGAAATATTCCGATTGAAGTTGATGAGATTGAATCGTTGATGAATTCTTAAATTAATGTTAAATAATATATAATTGTTTTATTTAAAGTCCTTTTACTAAATTAAGATTAGTTACATTTACGATTAAATAATATATAAATATATGAATCATTCATTAAATATTAATCACATTTCCAGAAGTGTAGAAAGTGTTATTAATAAAATTTTTGAAACTATTGATTTTTCCAACATTAACAATTCTAGATATGATCGGGTAATTATGGATGAAATTTTAGAAAATCGTGAAGATGAAGTTTTATTCAATGAGACTGTGGAATTTCTTCAAAAAAACAAAAATATTAAAGAAAAAGAAATTTCATTATCAAACGATAAATCATTAATCATATCAATTGAATAATTTTGAACGTTAACATAGCACTTAATACCATTATAATCATAATGGTATTTTTATTTCC
>JAYVBR010000346.1:0-6721 GCA_043750395.1 Bacteroidota bacterium
GAATGCGGTTTAGATAAAAGAATCAAAATTTCTTTAGAATTGCAAATCCAAGTTTTCGAAAAACAAGTTGCATTGGCAATAAAATATCAAAAACCCTTAATTTTGCATTGTGTTGGTGCATTTCAGGAAATTATCGAAATCAAAAAACGAATGAAAATTGATGTTCCAATGATTGTTCACGGATTTTCGAAAAACGAACAAGTTGCAAAACAACTTTTGGACAATGGTTTTTATTTATCTTTTGGAAAATATTTAATGTTAAATAAAGAGTTAGAAAATGTTTTTAAAGAAATTCCGAACGATAGATTTTTTCTAGAAACCGATTCATCAGATTATTTAATTGAAGAAGTTTATGAATTAGCATCAAAATATAAAAACATAGAAATAACAAATTTAAAAGAAATTATAAATTCTAATTTTAAATTGGTTTTTCAATAAAATACCAGTTTTACAATATACATTATACAATTAAAAAAATGGCAAAATGGCAAGAAAGAGCCGAACTTTTATTCAAAAGCGAAGGTTTAAATAATTTACAAAAATCAAATGTTTTAGTTGTTGGGTTGGGTGGCGTTGGCTCATTTGCAGCTGAATTTTTGGTTCGTGCTGGCGTTGGAAAACTCACAATTGTCGATGGCGATACAGTCGATATTACAAACATTAACAGACAATTACCAGCATTGCATTCTACAGTTGGATTGCCAAAAGTTCAAGTTGTTGGCGATAGATTGATGGATATTAATCCAGAATTAAATTTAATTCAAGTAGAAGAATTTCTTTCGCCTGAAAGAGCAATCGAAATCGTATCAGCAGATTTTGATTATGTTTTGGATTGTATAGATAGTATAACTCCAAAACTTAATTTGATTATTTCGGCAAAACGAAACCGTGTAAAAATAATTTCGAGTATGGGTGCAGGCGGAAAAATGGAAGCTTCGAAGGTGCACGTTTCTTGTATAACTAATGCTACAAATTGTATGTTAGCAAAAACCATCAGAAAAAGATTGAAAGTTGTAAAAATTGACAAGCTAAAAGTAGTTTCGTCATCAGAAATTCAAGATGAATCTAGTCTAAAAATGACCGATGGTTCTAATTATAAAAAATCTTTTTATGGAACAAACAGTTATATGCCTGGACTTTTTGGGTTGTATATGGCAGAAACTGTGGTTAGGTATTTATTAAAATCAAAAAATTAAAAAAATGAAATATTTATTGATATTGTTTTTGTTTATAAACCTGAAAGTTTATTCACAATCAGATGATAAATTGAAAAATGAAGCTATGCAATTTTCATTAGAAGTTGTGAAAACTTTTTTTCAAAAAAATGAACAATTTTATTTGAAAAAGGTTTCTGATACTTTAATTTCTTTAAATGACAAAGTTTATTTCAAGAAAAAAATTAAAGATCGACTAGACAGAATATTTAAGGATGCAGTTCGAGATAAATCTAAAACTTTTCAAGATTATCAATCGTCATATAAGTATGAAGTTTTTTCAATACAAGAATTTGAAAAAAAATTTAAGTTTAAACTCTCAAAAAACTCTAAACTATCAAATCTAGATTTTTGTTTTTTTGGAGGTATTATTAAAGATAGTAAAAAAGATTCCGAAAATTTTATTTGGGATGATTGTTTTTCATTTGTAGTCAGAAAAGAGAAGGGAAAATGGTTTGTTAAAGGTTTTGGAGAGTAACCTTTTTGATGTTTTTTTTAGATTTGTATAATATGTTTTAAAAGTTCAATTTTGTTAAATCGATTTATAAATGGGAATTCCAAACAAAAAATTTATTTCTGAACAAGATTATATTGATACAGAAAGACTTGCGACTGAAAAGCACGAATATTTTCAAGGAGAAATTTTTGCGATGAGTAGTGCATCTGATGCTCATAATGTTATTTCGATGAATTGTTCTGTTGATTTAGGCGTCAAATTAAAAGGCAAAAAATGTCGCCCTTACGGAAGTGATATGAGAATGAATATTCCTGAAAATACACTTTATACTTACCCAGATTTGACTGTTTATTGCAATGAAGTTGAAACTTTAGATGATAAACGTGATACTGCAAAAAAACCTTCTGTAATTTTTGAAATATTATCAAAATCGACCAGAAATTACGTTCAAGGTGAAAAATTTGCTTTGTATAGTGAAATTCCAACTTTAAAAGAATATATTTTGATTGATAGTGAAAAAATCAAAGTAATTCATCATATAAAAACCGATGTTTTGAGTTGGACTTTTACAGAATATATCTCAATAAATGATAAATTCGAAATTAAATGTCTTGAATTAGAAATGAAGCTTTTGGATATTTACGAAGGTGTTGAATTTGTAAAATGATAAAAACAGTAATTTTCGATATGGACGGCGTAATTGTTGATACCGAACCAGTGCATCATTATGCATTTAATCAGCATTTTAAAGAATTGAATATTAATGTTTCGCCTGAAATGTATGCTTCATTTACAGGGAATTCTACTAAAAATGTTTTTGAAAAATTAATTTCTGCTTTTGATTTGAAACAAGATATTAGTGTTTTAATCAATCGAAAAAGAGATTTATTCAATGAAGCATTCGACAAAAAAGAAGATTTATTTTTACTTGAAGGCGTTTTAGATTTAATTCAAGATTTGCATAAAAACGGAATGCAATTGGTTTTGGCATCATCATCGGCAAATGTTACTATCGATAGAATTTTTAAAAGATTTAATTTGCATCAATATTTTTCTCACATAGTTTCTGGTGAAGATTTTCCGAAATCAAAACCAGATCCAGCAATTTTTGTTCACGCTGCTTTTTTATCAAATACAAATATTGGAAATTGCATTGTAATCGAAGATTCAACCAACGGAATAATTGCTGCAAAAGCTGCTGGAATTTTTTGTGTGGGTTATGACAGTCCAAATTCTAAATTGCAAGATTATTCAATCGCTGATATTGTGATTTCGAATTTTAGTGAGTTGAGTTCTACAAAAATTAAAACCATTAAAAAAAACAATTAGAAAAACTTTCTTACCCAGAGGAAGGGAAGTTTAAAAAGAACGTACGTCTTTAACCAACCGCCTCTTTATAAACTGTCAAGCAACGTTCTCTGGCAAATTTATGCTCGACAATTGGCTCTGGATAAAATTTAGTTTCGAGTTCTGGAATCCATTTTTTGATGTATTTTAGGTCTTTATCGAATTTTTTGATCTGTTCAGTTGGGTTAAAAATTCTAAAATATGGTGCGGCATCTACACCTGAACCTGCTGCCCATTGCCAATTTCCAACGTTGCTAGATTGTTCATAATCCAGCAATTTTTGTGCAAAATAAGTTTCGCCCCAACGCCAATCTATCAATAAATGTTTGCACAAGAAACTTGCTACAATCATTCGAACACGATTGTGCATATGACCAGTTTTGTTGAGTTCACGCATTCCAGCATCGACAAAAGGGTAACCTGTTTTTCCATCGCACCATTTTTTAAATAAATCTTCGTTGTTTTCCCAAACAATGGCGTCGTATTTTGGTCTGAAACTTGACGATTTTGTATGTGGATAATGCCATAGAATTTGCATAAAAAATTCTCTCCAAATAAGTTCTTTGAAAAAAGTTTCGTTTTTGCTTTCGATGGCTTTTGCCATCATTTTACGAATAGAAACCGAACCAAATCTTAAGTGAACACCAAGTTTTGAGGTCTTATCAAGTGCAGGAAAATTGCGAGTTGCTTCGTAATTATCAATTAAATTCTCAGAAATATCAAATTCTGGAATTTTGGTTTCTGATGGTTCAAAACCTATTTCTTGTAAACTTAAAAATGAATATTTATGCGATGCAATATTTAATAATAAAGTTTCTGATTTAAAATTTTCTAGAACAATTTCTTTGAATTTTGCTTTCCATTTGTTGGAATATGGTGTGTAAACGACATACGGCAGACCATCGTCTTTGGTCACTTCTGATTTTTCGAAGATAACTTGATCTTTAAAATTTTTGATTTCGATGCTATTGTTTTGCAATAATTCGTACACCATTTTGTCGCGTTCACGCGCATATGGCTCATAATCGTGATTGAAGTAAACTTTTTCGATTTTGTTTTCGGATAGAATTTTTTTCCAAATCGTTTCGGGTTCACCGTGAAAAACGGCTAAAGATTTACCCGTTTTTTGAAATTCTTGATTAATTTTTTCTAATCTTGTATGAATGAAATTTACACGAGCATCGTTTTTTGGCAGTTCGCTTAATATTTTATCATCGAAAATAAAGATAGGTAAAACTACTACATTTGATGATAATGCCTCGAAAAAACCTTTGTTGTCGTCGATTCGCAAATCGCGACGGAACCAAAATATATTCATTTTATTTATTTTTTGCCAAGAATTTTACGAATATACACGAAATTCTTGTGGTTTTAATTACACTAATTTTTTATTAAAATTAATTTTTGTTTTGAATGCTGGGTTGCGTTAATGAAAGAAAGGAAAATCCTTTTTTGGTCTATTTTTTTCAACCAGACCAAAAAAGATTGGAATGATTGCCCGATTTCGTCTTTTTGGGACGAGATAACGTCCATTTTTTTTACTTAAATTCTCCAAAAATTTCGATTAATTTTGCTTTTCTAAAGGCGAAAATTTCTTCGAGTTTTGGAATTACTAATATTGGTTGCATAATTTGACCCAGAATTCCTAATGGAATTTTATAATCGATTAAATCTTCCATCTCAACGCCGCCATCAATTTCTTTAACAAAATGTTTGTGATGCCACATTGCATAAGGTCCAAAAAGTTGTATGTCTACAAAATAATCTTTCTCTTTTATTTGTGTGATTTCTGAAACCCATTTTGCAGGAATTCCAAGCAATGGCGTGACTGAATATTGAATAATTTGTCCAGGATATAATGGTCGATTGTCATCGGAAATTTTCTTAAAATTCATATACGATGGTGTCATTATAGATAAATTAGTTGGATCTGTTAGAAAATTCCAAGCCTTGTCGAGCGAAATCGGAACGTTTTGTTTTCTTGAAAAAGTATAAACTTTCATTAATTAAATTTTTGTAAAATTACAATATTTGTTTAACATTTTGACTAATTCAATAAACAAAATTATTTTGTTTTATCAAATAATTAACATCTAAAATTATTAAGGTTAACTATCTTTGATAAAATTTAAAAAAAATTAACAATGAAAAAAATAATTTTAATTTTGGCAATGATGATTGTCAATTTTGTAGTTGAAGCACAAGTAAAAACTCCTGCACCAAGTCCAAAAGCAAAAATAGAGCAAGTTGTAGGTTTAACAAATGTCGAAATTGAATATTCTAGACCAAGTTCAAAAGGTAGAAATGTTTTTGGCGATTTGGTTCCTTACGGAAAATTGTGGAGAACTGGTGCAAACAAAAATACAACTATTTCGTTTAGCGAAGACATTATGATTGGCGGACAAGCTTTGAAGAAAGGGAAATATGGTTTGTTTGTAACTCCAAAAGCTGATGTTTGGGAAGTTATTTTTTATACTGATTCTGAAAATTGGGGAACTCCTGAAAAATTTGATGATTCAAAAGTTGCTTTGAAAACTACTGCGACCCCAGAAAATATAGCAAAAAAAGTAGAAACTTTCACAATGAATATTGGTGCATTAGATAATGATTCGGCACAATTAGAAATTTCTTGGGAGAAAACTATTGTTGCAATTAAATTTGAAGTTCCAACTAAGAAAACAGCACTTGCTAGCATCGAAAAGACTTTGGCTGGCGCAACTGCCGGAGATTTTTTCTCAGCTGGACAATATTATAACCAGTCGAATGGCGATATGTCAAAAGCCTTGGAATATGTGAACAAAGCAATTGCAATGACTGCAGCAGGAAAAGATATTCCGTTTTGGTACCAAAGACAAAAATCGTTGATTCAAGCAAAATTAAATGATAAAAAAGGTGCAATCGAAACTGCAAAACTATCATTAGCCGGTGCAACAAAAGACGATAATCAAGATTACGTTAAAATGAATAATGACAGTATTGCTGAATGGAGCAAGAAATAATTATTTGTATATAATTTACTGAAAAGTCCGCAAATTTTGCGGACTTTTTTTTAAGAATTATTCTAAAATTCAAAATTTTATTTGTTAGCAAAATAGCTTGAAATCTAAATCTAATTGCTGTTTTAAACATTTTCATTCATTTATATCTTGAACTTTTTTGTAATCTAATGTAAATATCTGAATCAAAACGGATAATATCAGAGTCAATAATGCGCCAATAAAATTGAGCCATAAAAAACCAACTACATCAAGATAAAATATATATAAAACAATTAATTGACTGATAGTTGCGCCCCAAAAAATGGCATTGGCTTTTACAAATTTGACATAAAAACCAACTAAGAAAATTCCTAAAACGGTTCCGTAAAACACTGATCCGACAATATTTACTAGCTGAATTAAATTCTCAAATAATGTTCCGACACAAGCAAAAAGTATTGCGATAATTCCCCAAAGTAACGTGAAACCTCTTGTTGCGTTTACATAATGTTTGTCGGATTTTTTGGTTTTTTCGTTTCGACGATAAATATCAATTGTGGTTGTCGATGCCAATGCGGTCAATCCAGATGCTGATGATGACATTGCTGCCGATAAAATTACGGCTAGCAACAAACCAATTAATCCTTTAGGTAAATAATTCAAAATAAAGTAGATAAACACATAATCTTTGTCGTTAGTTTCGGCTTTTTTATCAACTTTTGTAA